>NZ_JAUBSF010000015.1:79802-104518 GCF_036704615.1 Microcoleus sp. K4-B3 | reverse complement strand
CTCTCCCGGCGCGGTGGCTCTAGTTCTTCTGAAAGCCACCGTTCTCATCTTTATTTAGTCTAAACTACAGTTAATTACTTACAGCAGATTTCAACTGAGTGAAGTAGATTCACCCCACCCGCCCTATCGGGCACCCTCCCCGAAGTTCGGGGAGGGTTGGGGAGGGGGTGTACTCCATTTAGATCCAAAGCGCTCTATAAATCCACGGGCATAGGCTATAGGAAATTGGGCGTGGGGCATGGGGCATGGGTGATTAATCTGACTAAAGCAGGAATTATGCACTTACCCTCTGATTTGTCAGCGGCAACTCTACAATAAACTCAGTTCCTTCGCCAACCTGACTGAGGCAACGGATCTTGCCGCCGTGAGCTTGAACAATTACCTGATAGCACACTGAAAGTCCCAAACCAGTGCCTTTCCCCACAGGTTTAGTAGTAAAAAACGGGTCAAAAATCTTGTCTTGAATTTCCGCAGGAATGCCAGTTCCCGTGTCGCGGACAGAGATTGTTACCCAGTCCGGATCGCTTTGCCAACTGCGGATGGTTAATTCCCCCGGTTTGCTCGTTGACTGGAGCGCATCTAAAGCATTGTCAATCAAATTATAAAATACTTGGTTAATTTGACTGGCATGACATTGGACGGGCGGCAAACGGCTGTATTGCTTGTCTATTTTGATATTGGTTTTTAGCTTATTTTGCAGCATCAAGAAACTGCTTTCTAAACCTTCATTCAAATCTACTGGTTTTAATTCAGCGTGGTCTAAACGAGAAAAATTTCGCAGCGTCATCACGATCGATCGAATCCGTCCGCTGCCTTCCCGCATAGACTTGAGCAGTTTGCCAAAGTCTTCTCGAATGTAATCCAGTTCGAGTTCTTCATTGATTTTGACAATTGCTGCCGCTGCTTCCGGGCAGGCATTCCCGGCCAGTTCTAGAGCTTCGTTCAAGACTTTGAAATATTCTTGAGCGTGAAACAAGTTAGCGTGGATGAAATTGTTAGCGTTGTTAATTTCGTGAGCAATTCCCGCTACCATTTGCCCCAAACCGGACATTTTTTCGCTTTGAATCAATTGCTGCTGTGTCGATCGCAATTCTTCTAAGGCTGCTTGCAATTGCTGGGTTTGAGCTTGAGATTTGACCGCAGCTTCTCGGACTTTGTTGTAAAGTTCTGCTTGCTGAATGGCGATCGCCATTTGGTCGGCTAGCTGCGACAGCAACTCCATTTCTTGCCGCTGCCAATTGCGGGTATCTCCACACTCGTGAGCAATCAGCAAACCCCACAGCCTACCGGGAAATTTAGGATTATAGCTTCCGGCTGTGTCGGGGGTATTTTCTTCAGTTCTTGATGTAACAATTGGCACAATCAAATTAGCTTTTACCTGCAAACTGTCTAAGAAATCAACGTGGCAAGGCTCTAAACCGGCATTAAAAATATCATTAATTGCTTTGACTCGCCCTTGCTGGTAAAGATCGGCGTAATCTCCCCGGAAACACTTATCAGCCCCCATATCTCCTAAAATTGAAGGCCAAGGAACCGTCATGTTTTCAACAACAACTTTTCCTTGCCAGTTGTCTTGAAACTGATAGATAATTACTCGATCGCACTGCAACATTTGGCGGACTTCCCTCACCGCTGTTTCCAGGATAGTTCCCAGATCCAGGGTACTGCGAATTTGGTTGCCGATCAGCCGCAGCAGCGATTCTCGTTCGGCTTGACGCCTGGTTTTGCTATAGAGTTTGGCTTGATTGATCGCGATCGCCAATTGCGATGCTACCCCTTCTAAAAGCTGCCGTTCCCAATCTGTCCATTCCCGTTCGCGATCGCACTGATGCAAGCCAATTATGCCATTCATTTCACCTTGATAGCGAGTAGCTACTGCCAGCATTGACTTAATCTCCAAAGCTTCGGCAATTTTTCGGGTTTGTTCGTTCAATCCCGGAAAATCGAGAAACTTCGTCACTCCTAGGGACTCTTGCTGAGACACGACTGCCGCCAAATGTGGGTTGTCAGTAATCGGTACTTTCATGCCCAGTTGGATCGGATAGTCGCCCGCGTTGTACTCTCCCCGCGTGACTAAAGTTTTTTCTGTATTTGATTCTTTGACTAAAATGCTCACGCGGCTGGACTTTAGCGCTTGCCCCAGCAATCGGCAGGCCGATGTCAAAATTTCTTCTATGTCAAGTGTACTGCGAATTTCGTTATTAATTTGGTTCAGCAAGTTTGATAACTGAACTTGCTGTTGCATCTGCAAGATTAGGGCTTTTTGTTTGTCTACTTCCGGCTGCGGAAGACTTTCTTCCTGCCTCCACTTTTCAGGTTCAGGCAACCGCGAAGTTAATCTCGGCGAGGGGTTTTCGTGTTCTTGTATTTTTAAAGACATATTTACTCAGCATTGGTACAGTATTTTGATTGAGCCTGGTTTTTTAGACCTGTGCTTACCCCGCCAAGATCCCGATCGTAGCTACCAGGATTTTTGGAACATCTTAAGACATTATAAAGGATGCAGCCTGAGCATAGCAATTATTTGCTTTACAAATATTTATAAATATAAAGTATGGGCTCTGCAGCATACAATACTAATTGGCGCGCCCCATTGAACTTGGTCAGATGTCAAATAGAGTTAACCGCGCGGTTAAGCGAATAAAATTAATCTAACATCTATCTTTAGTTCAATGTTTGCGCGTTCGCTTATCATGGAAAAATCAATTGCTGACAATTTTCGCCCGCAAGATTGCACCGACAACCTTACCTATGAATTGACAGGTAAAGGTGAGATAAAAATAGCTTTGGCGATCGGAAATTCGCGCCTGCACTGGGGATTATTTGCGGGCAAAACTCTGGAGAAAACATGGGATACAGAGCATCTCAAAGCTGATGCTGTTTCCCGGCTCTCCGAGGCCCAAAAGGTCGAATATTTGGTGCAAACAGTAATGAGGTCGATCGAGGAAATATCTTCTCAAAATCTCCGTTGTCTTCCTGCTACTCCCGCTTTTTCTAGTCCTCACACACTTTCTTTAGTTCCCCTGCCTCTAGTTTTAGCCTCAGTTGTTCCCCAACAAACAGCAATTTGGCAGAGTTATCCTGATGTCCGAATTATTACTTTAGACCAGTTGCCGATCGGGGGACTCTATCCTACCCTGGGAATTGACAGAGCTTTGGCTTTACTCGGTGCTGGCAACCAATTGGGTTGGCCAGTTTTACTTATAGATGCTGGTACAGCTTTAACATTTACTGGGGCTGATGTCAATAGGTATTTAGTTGGGGGCGCCATCTTACCGGGTTTGGGTTTGCAGTTATCATCGCTAGGCAAAAAAACCGCTGCATTACCCTTAATCAGCTTACCAGAAAATCTGCCGCACCGCTGGGCTACCGATACTTCTGGGGCAATTCACAGCGGAGTTGTGTATGCGACGGTGGCGGGAGTTAGGGATTTTATTGAAGATTGGCGGTGTTTGTTTCCTGATAGCAAAATTGCACTCACGGGGGGCGATCGAACTTTGTTATTGCAATATCTCGCCTCAGCTTTTCCCGATACGGCTTCCGCAGTAATTGACGCACCCGAAGCCATTTTTTGGGGAATTAGCCTGTTAACTGTTGACTGTTGACTGTTGACTGTTGACTGTTGACTGTTGTCAGTTGTCATTTTATCAATGACCAATTCTCAATTCCCAATGACCAATGACCAATGACCAATGACCAATGACCAATTCCCAATTCCCAATTCCCAATTCCCAATGACCAATTCCCAATTCCCAATTCACTTAGCAAACTCGCGAATATACTTAGCAACAACCTCCGGGACTTCCTGCGGCAAATTGCTTTCCCCCGGACTGACCAATTGCAGTTCGGCATTAGGAGCCAGAGCAGCATAGGATTGACACAGAGACGAAGCTGCGGGGGTATCTTCAGAACCGTGCAACAGCAAAACAGGCGCTTTCAGCAAAGGCAAATTCTCATCAACTAATTCCGCTGTAATTTCAGCCCGCCGCCGCCGGAACAGCAACTGCACGGCAACTGGGGACTGCATCAACTGCTGTCTGAACTTTAACAGCCTGTCAATCTTGTTGTGGCGGCCCAGCAACTTAGCAATTGGATAGATCGATCGCAGCAACCACAAAGCCAGCGGAGGTTTGCCGATCAGCCAGCTAGCCGTCTGCCACCGCCCCCGCCGGTTGCCAACCTTGATGCCTTCTGGGGCCAACAAAACCAAACCCTGAACTCGATCGGGATATTTGATAGCGAAGCTGGTGGCCACCCAGCCGCCCAGAGAGTGAGCGATTAAATAAACCTGTCGCAACTTCAAAGTATCGAGGTATTGGGCGAGACATTCTACTTCCAGGTCGATCGAATAATGAAGATTCCGGCGTTCCGAGTCGCCAAACCCCAGCAAATCCGGTGCGAAGCAGTGGTAGTAGGGACTCAAATGTTCGATCGTCCTCAGCCACTGACTGCTGTCCTGCCAAGAACCGTGCAAAAATACTAAATTCGGGCCTTGACCGACTTCGTGCCAGAAGATTTGCCCTACAGAGAGTTTTACCCGAGAATTGCGTAGCGGTGAGTACATCCGGTTAAATATTTAGTAATAAAAAGATGATTAATTTAATGTTCAGAGATTGTGAATAAAAGTAGGAAAACAGTGAAAATTAATTTCACAGTCATAACAGAAAACTTTTGACGGCGAGGTAATTTCCGACTTTTATCAAATTTGGATGCCCCGCCGATTTACGCCAAAGTTGTCAGGCCTTGAAAATAGTCCTGTAAGTGTTGGTCGTTATCGTGGCTGAGCTGGCCCTCCGGCAGCGATGCGGGCAAAAAAGCCTCAACCTCGCTGACTTCTAGCGTATCCTGAACTTGCATCTTTCCCTCTACCTCTGCTGCCACCACGATACAAATCGAGTGCAGGCGAGGGTCTCGATCGGCAGCCGAATAAACACCCACCAAGCGGCGGATTTTGACTAAATCGAGTCCTGTTTCCTCTGCTAATTCCCGCCGCACAGTTGTGGGAATATCCTCTCCCCAATCCACCATACCTCCCGGCAGTGCCCAGCGACCGTTGTCGCGGCGGCGAATTAACACAATTCGCCCGTCAGGCAATACGGGAATCACCGCAGTACCAGTGACGGGATGTCGAAAAATCAGTCCCAGCACAGTTTGTACAATTTGCCACAATCGACGCATAAACTCAAAAGCTTGTTTAGGGGAAAGTAATTTTAGGTTTCTTAGCTGGCAGCTCAAAAGTCTTAATTTTTAATTTTTCATTCAGGCGAGAGGTCTGGCAAGTCTGCTAATATCTCGGCTGCGTGAGTTTCTGGTTTGACTTTCCGATAAACCTTTTCAATCCTACCATCAGGGTCGATCGCGAAAGTCGATCGAGTAATTCCCATAAATTCTTTTCCCATAAACTTTTTGAGTCCGTAACAGCCGTAGGCGGTAGCAACTTCAGCGTTTGAGTCGCACAGCAAGGGAAAAGGCAGTTGATATTTAGCTGCAAACTTGGCGTGGGCCCCGGCCCCGTCTGTGCTGACGCCGAGGACTGCAATATTGCGCGACTCGTAGTCTGAGTAAATGTCGCGAAAGCCGCAAGCTTCTTTGGTACAGCCAGGGGTATTGTCCCGAGGGTAAAAGTAAAGTACAACTCGCCGCCCTCGAAAATCTGCAAGGCTGACGACATTGCCTTGCGCGTCGGGCAGGCTGAAGACAGGAGCTACGTCACCGGGATTGATAGTCATTTGTCGTATTTGTCAAGAGTTTATAGAAATATTCTGGAAGATCGAAAACATTGCGTCCCATCGAGCCCGGATTCCCAGCGACTTGAATCCCCGTGTTCTTTTTTCGGGGTCTTGTGCCGGGTGTGCTATGATCGTCATCGGTCTAAAATTGAGTATAACTAGACAACGTAAAAACTTAACTGGATTAGTTGAGTGCGTAGTCACACCTAACGGTGTTGCGGTTTAGGAAAGCTAAATTTGAACAAAACCTAACTACATAAAGAGAACTGATCGAGTACGGTAGGACATACCGGAATTTACGCTTGGGGAGAAAACACCTCTACTGAGGCTGGAGAAATCCAGTGGCAAGCAAGTGAGTTCGCTGAACCAAGAATCTCAGTCACCAAGAGTGCACAGAGTGTCAACCTGAAGAATCCCTGGGCGTGAAAGCCCGGGGACTGTCAATGTTTATTAGTGAGGTCAGAATGGCTAAGCGCCGCAATCTCAAGAAAGAGAAGGCACAACGAAATCAAGCATACGCTCGCAAGTTTCGCAAGCGGAGAAATCAGGATATGTTCTCCAACAAGAGAAGGCGATTTGACGGCGGCAACGGCGGCGGCATGGGCGCCATGAGCGGTGGCAGAGACAAAGATATGGCTGCTGCTGAAGATTAATTGCTGAGGCTATCTGCCGAACTTAGAACCAGAGTGGAAGACACGATCGTTTTAAGGAGAGATAGCCAGCCGGAATTTGTCCAATAATTCAACGATGTTTAGGCGATCCGATCGCGCGCAGCGATAAGTGATTTTTTCACTTGTTCAAACCCGGTACCCCCGTAACTATTGCGAGCCGCCACCACTTGCTGAGGTGCGATCGCGCTGTAAATGTCTGTCTCAAAGGCTGGGTGCAAGTCTTTCCACTCCTCAAGCGTCAAATCTTTGAGGAGTTTGCCCCCCGAGAGGCAAGTTTTGACGACTTTGCCGACTAGGTTGTAAGCTTCCCGGAAAGGAACGCCTTTGGCGGCCAAGTAGTCGGCTACGTCTGTAGCGTTAGAAAAGTCTTCTGTAACGGCAGCGGCGAGGCGATCGCCATTAAACGCGATTCCTTCCCGCAGCAAAATCGTCATTGCTTCCAAGCAACCTTGTACAGTTTTGACGGTATCAAACAAAGCTTCTTTATCTTCTTGCAAATCTTTGTTGTAGGCCAAAGGAAGTCCCTTCACTACTACCAACAAGGCTTGCAAGTTACCGAACACCCGCCCCGCTTTGCCCCGCACCAACTCCGGCACGTCGGGATTTTTTTTCTGGGGCATGATGCTAGAACCAGTAGCGCAGCTATCTTTGAGCGTAATAAATCCAAATTCGTGAGAAGACCACAAAATCATTTCTTCTGACAAGCGGCTCAGGTGTACCATAATCAAGCTGGCAGCAGCGAGAAATTCTATGGCAAAATCTCGATCGCTCACTCCATCTAAGCTATTAGCATAAACCTTGTCAAATTGCAAGAGTTCTGCCGTATAATTTCGGTCGATCGGGAAAGTCGTCCCCGCCAGCGCGCCACAACCCAAGGGCGAAACATTCACCCGCTTGCAGATATCGCCGAGACGTTCCCAATCGCGATCTGTCATTTCAAAATAAGCTAATAGGTAATGAGCCAAACTGATGGGCTGAGCGCGCTGCAAATGAGTGTAACCGGGGATTAAAGTTTCCACGTTACGATCGGCAATATCGAGCAAAACCCCTTGAAATTCCCGCAATTGCGATCGAATTTCTGCGATGCGATCGCGCAAATACAACCGAGTATCAGTACCTGCTTGGTCGTTGCGCGATCGGGCCGTGTGCAGCTTTTTCCCCGCATCCCCCACGATATCCGTCAGCCGCTTCTCTACAGCGAAGTGAACGTCTTCTGCCTCAACTCCCGGCACAAAAAGTCCTTGGCGGTATTCGGATCGGATCTGTTCCAAACCATTGACTAACTGTTCGCCTTCTGCTGCGGAAATAATCCCCGTTTTTGCCAGCATTTTAGCGTGAGCGACAGAACCCGTCAAGTCGTACTCAATCAATTCAATATCGAAGCCAATACTAGCATTGAATCGGGCGATCGCCGGGTGCAGCGCCGATTCAAATCTTTGACTCCAAGTTTTTTGTTGTGTTGTCATTGCTCAAGCTAAAACTAGATTATATCTCTGTTGCAGAAGTCTCTAAAAACCAATTTGTAGCAAAGAGTTTAGTCCTGACTCCGGTTGGTAGCAAAGACTTTAGCCCTCCATCCAAATTCGGCAAGAAAAAACTCAAGTCCTGACTACAAACTTTTTATACATCTATTGACGAGAAAAAACTGAAGTCTTGACTACAAAATTGTGAAACTTTTGCTGCATCATAAAAAAGTTAACTTGTGGTTACAAACCTTTTAAATCCGTTCCCGATACCTTCTTCGACAAGAATTCTAAGGAATAATCCCTTTAATGAACCAGCCAACAAAAATACCTATAAAAAAAGCTCCTATTTGACCAGTCGAAACAAAATGGTTCCAAGCTTTCTGGAAATTCGTAAAAATGTCGTAGCTTTGAGCCAAAACCACCGTCGAACTCAAATGAGATTTCAAAACTAACACGTGAGCAGCATCGTGCCAATTAATCGAGTTGATTAATCCAGCAGTAATTTCCGGCATTAAATTAACTATCATGGTGATTTTCTCCTGCTAAAGGTGTTAGCCTAAGTACAACCAGTGTCATGTCATCTTCATTGCGATTGCCGATGCCGATAAACTGGTGAACCCGATCGAACAAATAATCCAAAATTTCTTCAGAGTGCTGATAATTTTGACAAGCCCACTGAAAAGCCGAGGTCAAGTTATCCTCATCAAACCGATCGCCCCTTTGATTAGCAGCATCAGTAAATCCGTCTGTGTAATAAATAATAGTATCTCCTGGCTGCAATTGAATTTGGGCTTCTTGGTACTGAGAATCAGCATCCAGGCCAATTAACATTCCCTCCAAAGTATCGAGCTGAAGAATCGTATTAGTTGCAGCTTGCCACAGCAAAGGCGGGTGGTGAGCAGCATTGCTGTAAGACAAAACGCGAGTTTTCGGGTCATACTCGGAATAAAACAGAGTCACAAAACGGTGGGAATTTTCCAAATCCGCGTGCATTACCCGGTTTAAATGTTGCAAAATTCTCGCAGGCGAGTGGCGGTTCAAAACCTCGGCCCGCAGCATACCCCGTGTCATCGTCATCAGCAGGCCAGCCGGCACTCCTTTGCCCATCACGTCGCCGATCACAATGCTCCAGCGGCCCTTGTCGATTTTTGACTTGAGATTTTTAATCAGGGATGGGGGGTGTTCCCCCTCATCTTCCTTGCCGATCGGGTCGTAGTCAGCGGGAATAAAATCATAATAATCTCCGCCGACTCTGCTAGCAGTTTGGCAGCGGGCGGCTACGTCAAGGCCGGGAATTTTCGGACAACTGCGGGGTTGCAGCCGCAATTGAATTTCCGCCCCGATTTCTAACTCTCTGTCTAAGCGGTCTTTTTCAGCCAACTTAACAGTAAGTTCGTCTTTGCAAATCGCCACGGCCGTTTGATCCGCCACCAACCGAACTAATTTCTGTCTGCTGGGAGTCCAGACATATTGCGGGTCACTGCTAAAAACATAAAGCCGTCCGCGTTCCAAATTCTTGACTAAAATTGGCGCCCCAAACAAATGAACATCCGGGCCTAAATAACGACCGACTTGCAGGTCGAGACTAGAGGTTTGCCCAGAGGTTTCCGAAAAAGATGCACCATTAGCGCTCGCACCTGCTGTAGCTTGCCTGGTGGCTATTTCCAGCGCTTTTCGCATATCTTGGCACTGCCGTCCTTCCTGACAGTGCAACTGCTGGAACCTGACTTGACCGTTGGGTTTGAACAGCACTAAAGCTCCCCCGTCGGCGTCAGTAACGCGAGTCGCCACCAAAGGCACCAACTCCAAAAATTGGTTGAGATTGTTAAAACTGCGCAGGGCAAATCCCAGCGAACCCAACATATCTTGAACGTTGTGCTGGTATCGGTGCAAGCGCGCCACCAGTTCTTTGAGGGCAAATACTGGCGTCGCGTCGGTGGAATTGCGACCCGGAGGGCGGTCAGCAGGTTGAGGTGAGGGGCGAGGCAAAGGCACAGCAGTCATTTTTAATTTGTGATTTTCGATGTTAGAGGGAGGAATGATTGAGGACTTACGGGCCACTTGAACAGAAACCCGTTTTTTTTTCGAGCAAGTAGTTTGGTTCGATCGAGTAAGTTGGGCACTAGGACATTGGTATCAACTTAAGTCTAAAATTCTTAAGAAATCTCGTTTATAGCTGAGTCTAGATACCCCCTAAATCCACGCTGCTTGCTCTACTTGGGGGGGCCCAAGACCGCAGCGGCTCCCCTTAAGAAGAAGGGGGACTTTGACTATTTCCTGTCCCACCCGACTATCAGGGGGGCGCCAGGGGATCGGGAAGAATGTGCAATCAGACAGACAACTGATACTACATTTGAGCTTAATTTGACACGCTTGCTTGGGCTGGCGGTTTGATCCCAACCAAGCAATAACAGAACGAAGGTATTGTTTCTAGATATTTAGTTTTCACTCGATCGCTCGTGGCGATCGGCGCAAGTCCTGCGATGCTAGTTTGAGGTTAATAATTTGAGATTTTGAAGCTCTGTGTCCGCCTCCAAAAAATGGGTGCGGCTGGCAGATACCTCATCAATCTAAAATCTAAAATCTAAAATCGAGTAGGGCTTCCACAAATTCGTAACTAGAAAACGGACGCAAGTCTTCGATGCTTTCCCCGACTCCAATAAAGCGGATTGGCAGACCAAGCTGCTGCACCACTGCTAGGGCAACACCACCTTTAGCAGAACCGTCAAGTTTTGTCAATACTACTCCGCTTAATTTTGCAGATTCAGCGAATACTTCTGCCTGTCGCAAACCATTTTGACCCAGTGTGGCATCCAAGACCAGTAGAGATTCTACGGTAGCGCCTGGGGCTTTCTTATCTACTATGCGACGGATTTTACTTAATTCGTCCATCAGATTTTTTTTGTTTTGCAGGCGGCCTGCGGTGTCTACGATCAGCAGTTCTGTGCCTCGGGCGCTGGCGGCGGCGATCGCATCAAAGACGACAGCAGCCGGATCGGTATTTTTCCCTGGGTTGGCAATAATTTCGACGCCGCTGCGGGACCCCCAAACTTTCACTTGTTCGACGGCGGCGGCCCGGAAAGTGTCGGCGGCGGCAATCAGGGTTTTGTAGCCGGATTTTTGGGCAATATGGGCAAGTTTGCCGATCGTCGTAGTTTTGCCCGCACCGTTGACTCCTACGATCAACCAGATGTTGAAGGTGTCTTTTTCCGGGGCAAATGTCAGGCTGTAGGCTGGATTGCCGGCGGCGGTTTCAGCACAGGGAGCGTCGAGAATATCGCGCAGGATGGTTTTGAGGTAGGCTAGAGCCTGTTCTGGCGGCAGCACTTCTTGTTTTAGTCTTTCTTGGAGGCGACTGATAATGATGTCGGTGGCTGCGACTCCGACATCGGCTTGCAGCAGCAAAGTCTCAATTTCGGCTACCGCGTCTTGATTGAGCGGGCCTTGACCGACGATCGCCTTTAGTCGATTAATTAAGCTGCGGCGAGTTCTTTCTAAGCCTTTCCGCAGTTTTTGCAGCCAAGTGATTTCTTCAACGGATACTTGATCTGGTCGGCGGCCTTGACTGGCTAAGATTTCTGAAGACCACAGGAAGCCTTCGTCAAAGGCGAAACCGGGAATTTCTTCGATAATTGCCGCTCTCTCGGCGGCGGCTGCAATTGCCTCTGGTTCTTCAATTGCGGTTTCTTTGAGGCGTTCGATGCGCTCCATGCGATCGGCCTGAGCTCTTGCCCAAAACGGCAGGGCTTCCGCTGCTTCGCCCTCAGATACGAGTGATTCGGTTTCTACAACCTCCGTTGCAGGTTCGGCAATTTCTATATTTTCTGCTGTAACTTCTAATTTTTGAGCAATAGGTGCAATATCGATCGCCCCGGCTGTTGGTTGCAGAGTTTCGGCAATTTCTGCTGGGTTGGCTGCATCGAGTTCTTGAGCATCGGTAGCTTCAAGTGCCGCTGGTGCTGCCACTTCTGGAACTTCTGCAACAGTTTGTGCTGTGGGTGCTGCTTCGAGTTCGATCGCCTCGGTTGTTTCAATAGTCGCCGCTTCTGCAACTTCTGGAACTGTCGCGATTTCTGTTTCGGCTGTTGGAACCTCGGGCGCTGCTGTCTCGGAAACTTCTGTTTCGGGTTTTTGCTGTTTTTGAATATTTTTGTAAGCAGCTTTGGCCCAGTTGAGATAATCTTCGGCTACAGCAGGAGAGCCTTGCTCTGTTGCATCTGTTTGAGGCTCAACCGGTGCCGATTTTGCCGACTCATCTTGCGGCTGTTCGGGGGTTGCCTCTGTTTCAGAAGATTTGCTTTCGCTGTACTGGCGACGAAACCAATTAAATACCATAGGAAATTGGGAATATAGTTATTAGTCCTTAGTTTAGAGCGGATTGCGGATTGCGGATTGCTAATGACTCTGGGTAAGGTTCGCGCCCCGGCCTGCACCCTCCGGGTAAGGTGCCCACCAAGCACCCGGAGGACTGATGACTAAGGACTAGGGACTAACAACTTCTGCGTTGATTTTATCGACTACTCGGCGGAGGACTCCGTTGATAAAGCGATGTCCTTCGTCACCGCTGTAGCGTTTTGCGAGTTGGACGGCTTCGCTGACGCTGACTTGTTCGGCTAGGCCGAGATATAGGATTTCGGCGATCGCGATTCTCATGATATCTCGATCGATCCGGGGCAACCGTTCTATTTGCCAGTCTACAAGGGCTTCCGAGAGCAATTCATCAATTTGAACACGGTTGGCGCTGACTTTCGTCAGGATTTGCAAAGCATAGGTGCGGACATCTTGCTGGTTGGCTAGCTGGATCAGTTCTGGAAACTCCATTGCTGAACCGAGACGGTTGATTGCGGTTTGGGTGAGTTCGACTGCTTCCCGCACCATTGTTCTCGCACTTTGTATATCGGCTGCGCGGATTTCGCTGGCAAGCAGTTTGTCGCTACTCCGCTGCACTTCGGATGCTGCGGCTTCTAGGGCTTCTTGAACTTCTGTTGTCAGGGCACGGATGGCGGCGAGGAGAACATCTTGCAGTTTCTTGGCTTCTAAGAGTTCTGGATTCGTCGGCAGTTGGCTGATGCCGAGGAGTGCGAGTTCGCGTGCTGTTTCGCGGGCTTTTTTCATAATTTTTAGATAGGAATTGGGACTTTAGGAATTTAGGAATTTTTGAGATTGCTAGGCGCTGGTTGAGAGCATAGACTTGGACTTTAGCTAGGCAGACGGGAATCCCCACAGTATAGTCGTACTCGACTTAGCCGGGGGATGAGAGTCGAGTGAGTTGACAATTGCACCGCCAAATAAATTAAAAAACGATTCTCTCTTTGATTGAGGCGGTGTAGGAGAAAACGAAGCCTTCAACGGAGTTTATCCTGCCCTTCGACTTCGCTCAGGAACCGCGAAGTCGAAGCGCGAGCGGGCATCGCAAATCCATTGCTCTATCGCTGGCTCAATGTTATCATGGTTACTACAACTGTGGTAAAAACATTGTGTTGAAGGTGGTCAAGGTCAGAATCTATCCCAGCAAAAAACAACAAAGTCATTTGGCAGGGGCCTTTGGCTGTGTTCGTTGGGTGTGGAATCAGTCTCTTGCTACCATGTCCCAGGCCTACAAGGAAACTGGCAAGGGTATCTCTGCCTTAACAATGAAGAAACAGATACCAGTTTGGAAAAAGGAGTATGAGTGGCTCAAAGAATGCTATTCCCAATGCCTCCAATCTTCTTGTCTGAATCTGTCTCAAGCTTTTATCAACTTCTTTGATGGTCGAGCACAGTACCCTACATTCAAAAAGCGTCAGGGTAGACAATCAATGCAGTATCCTCAGAACGTCAAAATTCTGAGTAAATCCTCGATTAAGTTCCCTGGAAATCTTGGCATCGTAAAAGCCAAAATTCATCGTGATACTGTTGGCAAATTAAGAACTGTCACGGTGTCTAGAATGCCTGATGGTCGTTATTACGCTTCCTTGTTAATGGAGGATGGGCAGGAGTCACCGACAGCCAGTGAAGAGGGTAAAGCCATTGGCATAGACTTGGGACTGGTTGATTTTGCTGTCACATCTAACGGCTCAAAGTATCAAAATCCCAGACATCTGAAGAAACACGAACGCAACCTCAAACGCAAACAGCGTCAGCTATCTCGTAAAAAGGATAAGACGACTAACAAACGTCGCAAAGCTAAACTAGCTGTTGCCCAGGTGCATTCAAAAATAGCCAGAGTGCGTGAAGATTTCCGACATAAACTATCCCGTAAGATAGTCAACGAAAACCAAGTTATTGTTGTCGAAAATCTGGCAGTAAAGAACATGGTCAAGAATCCCAATCTAGCCAAAGCAATAAGTGATGCTAGTTGGGGGATGTTCTGCACTATGCTCAAGTACAAAGCAGAGGCAGAAGGCAAAGTTTACCTAGAAGTAGGTAGATTTTTCCCTTCGTCACATCTTTGCTCAAATACTTTGTTGCCAATACCAAAAATGGATCTATCAGTCCGTGAATTTAACTGTCCCCACTGCCAATCGCGACACGATAGAGACATCAATGCGGCTATCAACATTAGAAACGAAGGCTTACGGATATTGGCGTTGGGAACCAGCGTTACTGCCCTTGGAGGCAATGTAAGACCAAAACAGTATGGGCGAAAGTCTACTGCTGTCCTTGGCGGTTGCCCTTGAATTGGGAAGCCCAGATCATACTGCGTGGCAGTTGATGTGTGGTAGTTCACCAGAAAAACTCGCAAAAAACCCGCCCTCAGTCATGATTGTTTCTGGGCAGGTTTTGGACAAATATGATCTTTGATGGAGAAAGTTCACTTTCAAACTCGCTAAACCTGAATCTAGAGATTGATATCTTGGTATTGCCGATCGGAAGTAGGAAAAACAAACCCGATCCCCGACTGCTTTCTTACCACTCTGATTTTCATGTTTTTGAATTTGATTCAGAAGTCGGGGATCTGCCGGAAATTATACCGTTATTCAGCAACGCCGATGTCCTGGTTCAATCTTCTTCGACTGGGACAGGCTGGTATCTTGATTCGGATACCAAGGGTTCGAGTGTTTTGCCCTTGATGTTTTCGGGGGTTACTGCAATTGAGTTGTTGGGGTTGACGATGCCGCCAGAGATGATGACTTTAAAGGCATCTTCGATCGACATTGACAAATTGACTAAATCTGCCTCGGGAACTATAGCGTACCATCCGGTAGTGGGATTGGGAGTGGTGGGGATGAAAATGCCGATCGGGGTTTCGCCGGACAGGTGAGGCGGAATATCGTTAGTCTCGATCGTACCGGTCACAAATGCTAAAGTCCAGATTCCCCGCCGGGGATATTCCACTAACACCACGCGGCGAAATTTGTCGTTTGAGTTGAGGATTGTTCCCAGCAGTTGTTTGAGAGTTTTGTAAACCGAACCGGCTAGGGGAATTGCCTGCAACAGCCGTTCGCCAAAGTCTAGCAGCCACTTGCCGAAAATGTTGCGGGCCATTAAACCGATGACTAAGATGCTCAGCAGGGGTACAGCCAGCCCTACTAAGAGATTTAGCAGATTCACCAAAATCGGGTTGAGTCCGTCAAAAGGGTTGATCTGCTTGGGAATTTTGGTGAGAAAATTGATGACCCAACTGGCGACGGTAATTGTCAGCCAGATGGTGGTAGCTAACGGTATCACTACCAGTAGACCTGCGATCAGGTCGTTTTTTAAGTCTTGTTTGATGCGTTGGAGCACGGCGGGTCAAATCTCCTCGTAACTGGTTGCAAATAACCTGAATAAACCTGAGACTAAAGCAACTGCACGGGCTTTACTGCAAGTCACCATAGACGATCGTCTTCAATTGTGCTGAACCCTACCCTTTCGGACGGGGAAGGGTTAAGGATCGCTGGTGCTGTACCTATATTTTAAAGAATTATTGCAAGTTAGCGCTTGCTTTTAATATATGCGGGCTGTGCAGCAGCTCACCGTATTGTATATTTTAAGACAGTTTGGCTCTGGCTCAACCAATAAGCCGATCGGTCAGAGGCTACCTGGGAGTGCAAGTGTAGCGAGTCCAGAGGAAATTTTCTGTGATTGGTGTCGGAAATTAATTGCTCGATCGAGCTTTCTCATATTTTATGCTGGGTAACACTTCTTTCTACCGAATTCAGCGGAATCTATGCAGGGTGAGTTTAATGTTTATCCAAAAATATATCTTTGGACAGATGCAGGGCGAGTACAATTTTCACTATACAAAGAGTGATTTTTGAGGAGCGAAGGCGATCGACAAGCCAAATGTTCGCCCGGTTTCAACTGTTGCATTCTAGGCAAATCCGGCAAAAATTAAAGCAGACACACCAGCAACTTTCACTTTTTTGAGGGGATCGATCGAAATTAAGGATATAAGGGCAGAATTAAAGCGAATTTAAGCTTTAGAGGAGTGGCAAAGCAATTTAGAAGTAACTCGGGACTCACTACAAAAAAATAATCTGCCAAACGAGGTAGCAGTAGTTAGCAGTAAGCGAGATAAATTACTAAATAGCTAGTTGTTTCTAGCAGTAAGCGCGAGACTATTTGTTTTACAGAGTATGGTTAAACTGCTGGCAAGAAGCAAGGCCACAGCGGTGTGGAGTGATTGAAAGCAGGTGAAAGTTAAGAAAAAGCAAGGGCCCTAGGCAATCAAGTTAGACCAGAGATTAATCTCGCCGCAAGTAGCAAAAGACTTGATTAGAAGTTATGATTGAAATGTGAATGCTTAACTGATGAAACAATGGATTTTTACATTTTTTTATGCAATTTAACACGCAATATTTTTGTGGATCTCACTTAACAAGTAGCTGCCAGATGAGGTTGTGTGAAAACTAATATTTAAGTAAGTAAAAGGAATTATTGTGAAAAAGCTCAATATCCTCTTAGTAGAAGACAGTCCCCTAGATGCCGAACTGATTGAGGCATATCTAATAGATGGCGGCATCGAATTTTCTCTGCTGTGTGTGGAAACTCCGGAAGACTTTGCCACTGCGCTGGAAAAACACTATTTTGACATTATTTTGGCAGATTATATGTTGCCTTGTTTTAGCGGAGAAGAAGCGCTGGAAATCGCCCGCGCTACTTGTCCGGGAGTGCCGTTTATTTTTGTGTCGGCTACTTTGGGCGAGGAAGTGGCGATCGAAACTTTGAAAAGCGGCGCTACCGATTATGTTCTCAAACGCCGTTTGATACGCCTGGTGCCGTCGATTCAGCGGGCCCTGCGGGAAGTTCAAGAACGGAACGATCGCAAGCAAGCGGAAGCACAGCAGCAGGAGAGCGAAACTCGATTTCGGATTATGGCAGATACCGCGCCTGTGATGATTTGGATGTCGGACACTGACCAACTTGGCGATTACTTTAACAAAGGATGGCTGAAGTTTACCGGTAGAACTTTGGCGCAAGAAAGGGACACTGGTTGGATGGAAAGCTTGCACCCCGATGACTTGCCAGAATGTCGGGATATTTACCGGAGAGCTTTCGACGATCGCACCGAGTACCGGATCGAATGCCGCATGAGGCGCTACGACGGGGAATACCGCTGGGTTTTGGGTACGGGCGTACCCCGGTACAGGCCCGATCGCACTTTTGC
Organism: Microcoleus sp. K4-B3; assembly: GCF_036704615.1. Lineage (NCBI taxonomy): Bacteria > Bacillati > Cyanobacteriota > Cyanophyceae > Oscillatoriales > Microcoleaceae > Microcoleus > Microcoleus sp. K4-B3. The sequence continues at coordinate 87,081 of NZ_JAUBSF010000015.1, read as the reverse complement.
AGGTTACATCGGTTCTTACATCGATATTAGCGATCGAAAACTTGCAGAACAAGAACGCGCTGCCGCTTTGTTGCGCGAACAAGCAGCTCGCCAGCAAGCAGAACAAACAGCTAAAGCGCTGCAATCGGCAAACGAGCGAATTACTAACATTCTCGAAAGCATTACCGACGCTTTTATCGCGGTCGATTTAAAGGGGAACTACACCTATGTCAACCACAAAGCTCTGGAGCTTTTAGGCAAGTCAGAAGCCGAACTGATTGGTAAAAATGTTTGGGAGATATTTCCCTGGGCTATCGATTTACCGTTTAATAAAATGGCTGGCAAAGCATTAGCAGAAAAGGTAACGGTCGAGTATGAAGAATTCGTGCCGTTATGGAATAAGTGGTTGAAGGTGCGTTTTTATCCTTCCGATTCTGGTTTGTCGGCTTACATCCAAGACGTTAGCGATCGCAAGCAAGCAGAAGCTGCACTCAAAGCTAGCGAAGAAAAGCTGAAAATGTTGGCCGAAGCTAACTTGATGGGAATTATCTTCGGAGATGTTAACGGCAAGATCGTGGAGGCTAACGATGAATTTTTGCGGATAGTTGGTTACACGCGGGAACAGTTGCAGCGCGGGGAATTAAACTGGATTGACATGACGCCGCCGGAGTACCAGTCTCTCGACGAGAAGGGGATTGCAGAGGCACAAGCAACGGGGGCTTGCACTCCCTACGAAAAGGAATTTTGGAGGAGAGACGGCAGCCGGATTCCGGTGTTGATCGGATATGTTTTGCTGGCCAAAAAGCGGCAAGAATCTGTGGCTTTTATTCTCGATTTGACGGTTGGCAAGCAATTGGAAAGAGAACTGCAAGCTCGAGCCCAGGAATTGGCGCGGGCGAACCGGATTAAAGACGAATTTCTGGGAACTTTGTCCCACGAATTGCGAACGCCGCTCAATGCGATGCTGGGATGGGCGCAACTGCTGCGAAACCGCAAGTTTGACGAAAAAACGACTGTTCGGGCTCTGGAAACGATCGACCGCAATACGCGATCGCTGGCAACTCTGATCGAGGATTTGTTGGACGTGTCGCAGATTATTACCGGCAAACTGTCGCTGAATTTGCGGTCGGTGGATTTGATTTCGACTGTTGAGTCTGCGCTCCATACTCTCGCACCCGCGATTGGGGCAAAAAATATTGAAATTGTGACGGATTTCGACACCACTGCGGGGCGGATTTTTGGCGATTCCGGCCGCTTGCAACAGGTGGCGTGGAATTTGCTGTCGAATGCGATTAAGTTTACTCCCGATGGCGGACAGGTGAGGGTGGCGGTGCGGAAGCTGGATGGGACGCTCGCCCCTGAGGAATCCGCTTGCTGTAAAAATTTGTCGCCCGCTTGTGTGGAAATTGAGGTCAGCGACACGGGACAAGGGATTACGGAAGAGTTTTTGCCCCACGTTTTCGATCGGTTCAGCCAAGCTGACAGTTCTACAAAGCGATCGTACAACGGATTGGGTTTGGGTTTGGCCCTAGTACGCCATTTTGTGGAAATGCACGGGGGGACGGTGCAAGCGGAATCGGCCGGGAAGGGACAAGGAGCGAGCTTTTTGGTGAGATTGCCAATTAAACAGCCCCATGGCGACTGCGGATTTTCTGTTTCCAAGCCCGAGGAGTTTGCGGTTCCTCACAGCAAGGCGCGAGCCCGTGTCAATAAGTCTTTTGTCAGCAGCAATCTTTCTGGAGTGCGCGTGTTGGTGGTCGATACCGACGCGGATTGCCTGGATTTTGCGTGTACAGTGCTCGAAGATTGCGGGGCCCTGGTGGAGACCGCTAGCTCGGGAATGGAAGCCCTGGAGGCGATCGCCAGGCTGAATCCGGATGTGTTGGCGATCGATATCGAGATGCAGGCCCCTGATGGAGAGGCTCTACTCCCGCAAGTACGATCGCTCGTGGCGGACAGAGAAATTCCGGCGTTGGCGTTGACGGCGGTTAGTAGGGTAGAGGAACGGGTGCGGGCGCTGCAGCAAGGTTTTCAAATTTACGTGTCCAAGCCGATCGAGCCTGTTGAGTTGGTCGCGGTGGTGCAAAGTTTGGCGGCGCGATCGAACGATTTTAGATTTTAGATTTTAGATTTTAGATTGACTCCGCGATGACGGATGTCGTAACTATAGATGAATTTTCTTGCATTTGAGCGATCGTAGCATCCGGGCGAAAAATGTTTTTTTCAAGTTAGTTCGTAGGGTGCGTAATGGCTCAAAATTGCTTACCAATTACCAATCAAGTATCTCAGCACAAAAAAACCGGGAGCATCTCAGTTTTGCATTTACTGTCCGTCTGCGACCGTCTCCCTCTCACTCCTAAAAAATGCTTGTTGTAAAAAACCCCGGTTTCTGCCTCAGTCTGCTAACAGTAAGGATGAGTATTAATTACAATTAACCTAATTTGTCAAGCCTCTAAAGTTATAAATTTAATTTAGGTCAAAATTTTTACCTTTCGATCGGAGGTGCAGGCGATCGCCCTTAACAGTATCTCCTCAAATCTCAAGTTCAGTAACTAGCTGCTTCATTAAGCCTGAGTTTTAATCACAATTCAACCTAACTTGTCAAGCCTCTAAAGTTATAAATTTAATTTAGGTCAAAATTTTTACCTTTCGATCGGAGGTGCAGGGACGATCGCCCTTAACAGTATCTCCTCAAATCTCAAGTTCAGTAACTAGCTGCTTCATTTGGAAAATATTCTGCTGGGGTCAATGCTTCTAACACTCCTCTATTTCCCGCCGTGCAAGGATTTTTTCCCTCTTTGATGTGGACTGGTCGTCCCGTTGCAACTATCCACAGGTAGATACCAATTGCACCCGGCCAGCATCCATTTCATCCATTAATAACTCTAAAGCCTCATAATCAATATCCGAGATGTACCCCAAACGGGTGAGCTCGTAGTTGATTTCGTTTTCAATGTCAGGTGTCAACTGCTTAATGTAGAGGGCTTTTTCTACAAGTTGACGAATAGCATGAGTTGCTTGCATAGTAGGTCGGAGAACTCCGTACAGTTTAATTTTCCTCTGAACAGTCGAGCGAGCAAGTGATCTAAATCAGAACTAACAAGTGATTCCAATTACATTGTTCAGTTTAACCTAACAGCTAGGGCAAGGTCGATCGCAATGTTTACACTTACCAATACTAAACCTACTGGCATAAATAAAAAATAGTATAGTAGCTTACTTTTCCTCCGCAAATCTTATGCAAAATTTCATAAAAAACAGTCAATAAATAAAGATTACGTAAAAATACTGAAAACAACTGGTCGGTTTCCCTTATAGTAAGTTAGGCTCAGAGTAATCAAGTAGGTTTAGGCTTACACCTGTCCAGCGCAGTAGTTGAAAATACGTAGCAACCATAGGTTTGACATATTATGCAGACACTTCTTGCCCATAAACCAATTACGGTGATTCGACCCCTAGACCACCTGAATGCAGCCACCTCCGGAGAATTCGGACGGGAACTCATCACAGCAATTGCAGCCCCCGGGGTTGTAGCGGTACTCGTAGATTTGGGCGCAGTAACATTTATTGACAGTGCCGGTTTGATGGCATTGGTTTCGGGCCTCAAGCAGGCGAAAAGAATGGGGCGCAGGTTTAGTATTTGCTCGGTATCCCCCGGGATGAGGATGATTCTGGAACTCAGTCAACTCGATCGAGTTTTTGACATATTTGAAAATGTCGATAGCTTTGAAGCCGAAAACTCCTGCGCAAACCAGCACTGGTAGAGGTTCCTCCTCGGCGAAAACAAGCAACAAAACCGAGTAAATTCGGTTAAATGCCCCAAAAGACAGAGGACTGTCGTTGGCGTGTTGGCAGATTTTAAGGTAGGCTGCTTAAGAGTCGCAGATATTTAGCGAGTCGAGCCGTGGCAGTAAAAGTCGAAGAATTACTTACAGCAGAAATCAATCAGCCTGCTCGTTATCTGGGAAACGAATTGGGGGCTGCCCACAAGGATTGGGACGGGGCGTCTGTGCGCTGGGTGCTCACTTACCCAGAAGTGTATGAAGTTGGTGCTTCCAATCTGGGGCACATCATCCTTTACAACATTTTGAATGCCTTGCCGAGGCAGTTGTGCGATCGAGCTTATTTGCCCGCACCAGACTTGGCAGCAAAACTGCGATCGACCAAAACACCCCTGTTTGCGGTAGAATCCAGGCGATCGCTCACAGAATTTGATATTCTGGGCTTTAGCCTGAGCTACGAACTCGGAGCAACAAACATTCTGGAAATGCTGGATTTAGCCGGCATTCCCCTAACTTGGAAAGAAAGAGCGACAAATGACCAAAACGGTCAAATGCCGCTGATTTTTGCTGGCGGGCAAACAGCAACTTCCAATCCCGAACCCTACGCGGACTTTTTTGACTTCATCGCTTTGGGAGATGGAGAAGAATTGCTGCCAGAAATTGGCTTGATTTTGGCAGAAGGCAAAACTAATAATTTGAGCCGAGAAGCATTGCTGCTGGATTTAGCGCAAATTCCAGGCGTTTACGTCCCGCAATTTTACGATATGGCGGCCGACGGTTCTGTTCATCCCAACCGCCCGCAAGTTCCCGATCGAATTCTGCGCCGCGTCGCGACTCCGATACCAGCTTATTCGATCGGCCTGGTTCCCTACGTCCAGACAGTACACGACAGACTGACAGTAGAAATCCGGCGGGGATGCACCCGCGGGTGTCGCTTCTGTCAGCCGGGAATGCTGACTCGCCCCGCGCGCGATGTCGAACCGCAGCAAGTCGTAGAGGCGATCGAACAGGGAATGCAAGCCACCGGGCACAGCGAGTTTTCCCTGCTTTCCCTGAGTTGTTCCGACTATCTGGCACTCCCAGCAGTCGGGATGGAAATCAAAAACCGCCTGAAAGATAAAAATATTTCTCTGTCTCTACCCAGCCAGCGGGTTGACAGATTTGACGATAATATTGCCGACATTCTCGGCGGCACGCGGCAAAGCGGTTTGACTTTTGCCCCGGAAGCTGGTACTCAGCGGATGCGGGACATCGTTAACAAAGGTTTGACAAACGAAGAATTGCTCCGGGGTGTCAAAACTGCGGTCGATCGCGGCTGGGATAAAATCAAGCTGTATTTTATGATCGGTTTGCCTGGGGAAACAGATTTTGATGTTTTGGGCATCGCCGAAACAGTCCGCTGGCTGCACAGGGAATGCAGGCTCGATGGCAGGCGGGGACTGAATTTTAACTTGACAATTTCTAATTTTACGCCTAAGCCTCACACTCCTTTTCAGTGGCACTCGGTTTCTACTGCTGAGTTTTCCCGCAAGCAAAAACTCCTGAAGGGAGAATTTCGGGGGATGCGGGGCGTCAAGGTGAATTACACTGATGTGCGGATTTCGGCAATGGAGGATTTTGTCGGACGGGGCGATCGGCGTTTGGCTGCTGTAGTCCGCCGCGCTTGGGAACTTGGCGCGGGTATGGATGCGTGGTGGGAAAGTTTGGATCAGGCTTACAAAGCTTGGACTCAGGCGATCGATGAGTCTGGCCTTACCTGGAAATACCGCCAAGTTGAAAGCGGGGAGTGGAATCTTTTTGAGAAGGAAGAAGGAAGTTCGGCAACGAGCACTGTACGGGATGTAACGGATGTCAGTCCGATGGAAGTCGGAAGAAGGGAGAAGGAAGAAGGAAGTTCGGCAACGGATGTAACGGATGTAACGGATGTCAGGAAGAAGCCAGAAGGAAGAATCCAGAAGGAAGAATCCAGAAGGAAGAAGCCAGAAGGAAGAGAAATCAAGGAAGATTTTCCCAATTCTCCCCCTCTCCCCCTCTCCCCCTCCCCCACTCTCCCCCTCTCCCTCGATCGACCTTTACCTTGGGATCACTTAGATACGGGAATAGACAAAAACTGGCTGAAAATTGACTTGCAAAAGGCTTTAGAAGCAGCGACGGTTCCAGACTGTTCTTTTGAAGGGTGTTCGCGCTGCGGGGTTTGCGGCACTGACTTCGGACACAATGTGGTTGTGGAGGCGCTGCCAATTCCAGAGTTTGCCGGGGAATTCGTGCCGAATACGGAGCGAAAACAGCGTTTGCGGGTTTGGTTCGGGAAGGTGGGCGATATGGCTTTGGTGGGTCATTTGGATTTGCTCCGATTGCTCGATCGAGTAGTCCGCAGAGCCGATTTGCCGATTTCTTTTACGGGCGGGTTTCACCCGAACCCTCGGATTTCTCTGGCAAATGCTCTGCCTCTGGGCGTTACCAGCACTGGGGAAATTGCCGACTTTGAGCTGACTGAGCCGATCGATATTGAGAGTTTTCGGGAAAAGTTGGCCGCTAAGCTACCGGAAAATATTCCGATTTACAAGGTTGAGCCGATCGATCTCAAGGCTGCTTCTGCCAGTCAGTTGTTGGAAGCAGCGGAGTACGTGATTACTGTCGCTGTAGCGGGTTCGTTGACAGAAAATGGCGAATTAGACCGTGAAAATTCTGCTCCTGTCTCCGTGGCTCCTGATGCCAACTGGGAAGCTTGGGTCAAGACGATCGCCGAAACCGAGGCTTTTTGGCGGGTGCACACTACTAAGTCGGGAAAGACGCAGGATGTCAATTTGCGCGATCGGCTGCACAAACTAGAACTTGTAGAGCAGAAAGCAGAAAGCAGCACCTCTGCCTCTGGTGGTACATCCGAAAGTAGAGCCGTCTTGCGCTTTACCGGCAGTTGTCGCAGCGACGGCAACTTGCTAAAGCCAGAACATATTGTGTTCATGCTCGAACAAGTAAGCCAGCAGAAAATTCAGCTTCTGCAGGTTGAGCGTAGTCAGCTAATCCTGGGTTATGGTTAAGATAGGGAACCCCTGGTGGAATATTTCACCTTCGGCTCTAGTCGATCGGGATCAGTCGTTTCACGCTATAATCGCTTGTTATGGAAGCCACGGCGGCTCGAGCGCTTTAGTCGCTCGCCGCCCTCGTCAACCAGCAACGCGGGCTGGGTGCAAATTGCTTCTGTTCAAGACTTCAAGCCTTTTTGTTGTACATTCACAGGCTAAATCTAGCGCCAAACCCGCAGGAGCGGGGTATGAACCAAATTTAGCGATTAATTTCGACCGATCGACTGGTTGTCGGCCGTCGGCTTACTCAAAAATCTAACGGTTCAAGCCGCAGAGCGGGTATTCAACAATAGATGTTTTTGCCCCGTCAAAAAACGGAGATAAGCCCCCGACTTAAGTCGTGGAGAACCAAAAGTTTTAGATTTTAGACTAAAGTTCAATCTCCCAGATTCATCTGTGGAGTAAATCTAAAATCTAAAATCTAAAATCTAA
>NZ_JAUBSF010000015.1:0-79792 GCF_036704615.1 Microcoleus sp. K4-B3 | reverse complement strand
TTTTAGATTTTAGACTAAAGTTCAATCTCCCAGATTCATCTGTGGAGTAAATCTAAAATCTAAAATCTAAAATCTAAAATCGACTGACCCGTCAAAAAACGGAGATAAGCCCCCGACTTAAGTCGTAGAGAACCAAAAATTTTAGATTTTAGACTAAAGTTCAATCTCCCAGATTCATCTGTGGAGTAAATCTAAAATCTAAAATCTAAAATCTAAAATCTAAAATCGACTGACGAGGTTTTAGGGTTGGCAGGGGCGGAGGTTGCAGTCGAATGCCAAGCTGGGGTATGTTGAGTGCGATCGCGCAAGAATTCAACAAAAGTCTAGGCGCTTTCACTCCTACCTACTTTCGCTCACAACCAGCCCTCAACCACCACGCAAGCGGAGTTATCAGTTCGTAGTGTTAAGTTGTGTGTTAAGAAATTGGTACGGTGTCAATGAATTTATTCGCTGAGTTCAAAGGAAGAGTTGTAAGTGTTGAATTTTGAGTATTGATTTTGCAATTCTCAACTCAAAACTCAATATTCCTAACTCGATAAAAGCCTCCTTATTTCTATCTCTCAGATTTATCTGCTGAGCATAACTCATAACTCTGTACGGGCGGGTTTAACTACTTTATCTGTAACAGTTAACAGTTATCTGTAACAGTTAACAGTGAACGGTGAACGGTCAACAGTTAAATTTCCTTCCTCCCTGCACCAACTCACAGCTCATAACTCTTCAAGCTACTAATAATTACAGTCAAAGTCAGAGGCACTCTTGTGCTTAAGTGTCTCTAACTTGCTGCCAGTTTTTTGAGGAAATTGAATGACAAAGCAGATAGTTATAGCAGAGCAGCATCGCATTGCTGCCGTCTTTTCAGAAGATCAAATCCAAGAACTTGTGGTCGCCACAGGCAGCCACCAAGTCAGCGACATTTACTTGGGAATTGTCGAGAATGTACTCCCCGGGATAGATGCGGCATTTGTCAATATTGGCGATCCAGAACGTAACGGGTTCATGCACGTAACAGACCTCGGCCCGCTGCGCCTTAAACGGTCAGCAGGAGCTATTACAGAACTCCTGACCCCCCAGCAGAAAGTGGTGGTACAGGTGATGAAAGAACCGACGGGCAGCAAAGGCCCCCGGCTGACAGGCAACATTACTCTGCCGGGCCGCTATTTGGTACTGATGCCCTACGGCAGGGGAGTCAATCTTTCACGGCGGATCAAGTCGGAAGCCGAGCGCAATCGCCTCAGAGCCCTGGCTATTTTGGTGAAGCCGGCCGGGATGGGGCTGCTGGTACGCACCGAAGCTGAAGGGATGACTGAAGAAGCCATCATGGAAGATTTGGAAGTCCTCCAAAAACAGTGGGAAGCCGTTCAACTTGAAGGCGGTACCTCGCGGGCGCCGGCACTGCTCAACCGCGATGACGATTTTATCCAGCGGGTGCTGCGGGATATGTTCAGCGGTGACGTGAATCGGATTGTGGTGGACTCGCAAAATGGAATTAAGCGGGTGAAGCAGCAGTTGATGAGCTGGAATGGCGGTAAACTTCCTGCGGGAGTTTTGATCGACCACCACCGAGAGCGCGCCTCGATTTTAGAATTTTTCCGCGTTAACGCTGCGATTCGAGAAGCCCTCAGACCGAGGGTTGATTTGCCTTCGGGGGGTTATGTGATTATCGAGCCGACTGAGGCGCTGACGGTGATCGATGTCAACTCTGGCTCGTTTACTCGATCGGCGACGGCTCGGGAAACTGTACTCTGGACAAATTGCGAAGCAGCAACGGAAATTGCCAGACAACTGCGGTTGCGCAATATTGCCGGGGTGATTATTGTTGACTTTATTGACATGGAATCCCGCCGCGATCAGTTGCAGGTGCTGGAACATTTCAATAAAGCTCTCAAAGCTGACAAAGCTCGGCCGCAAATCGCTCAACTGTCGGAATTGGGACTGGTAGAACTGACCCGCAAGCGCCAAGGTCAAAATATTTACGAGTTGTTCGGCCACAGTTGCCCTACTTGCAGCGGGTTGGGTCATCTGGTGCAACTGCCCGGGGAAGAAGACTTCGCCGCAGCGGTGCGGGAATCGAGCGATCGCACTGTTGCTACGTCGAACCGCGTTTTGTTGAATTTGCCCGAAGGATTGGAACGCCGCAGCTTGACGCCTGTGGCGGCTGCAACTCCTGCACCAGTGCGGGAAGAACGCCCCCCAGAACCTGCTCGGGCTGCTTGGGAACCTCAGAGCGAAAGTTTGGATTTTGAGACCGGCAGCAACGCCTCGCCTTTGGACTTGCTCAACCATCCCAGCTATCAGGATTTGGGGAACGGAACGAGACGCCGCCGCCGCCGCCGGATTGGTGAAGAGCCTTTTGCCCTCCCGGTGGAGGAGGAACCGGTGCGCAGCAAGTTGCGGCTGCCGAATACTTCGATCGCGCCCGTGGCAGATACGCGCTCTGAGTACCAGGCACCTCCCGGCATCCGGGCAGCTTCCGAGGGCTTCGGGCTGGTGAATATGGCGACTGTTGGCAGGCGCGAGGATTTCGATCGCGTGCGTCCGGCTAAGTCTGAGTTGATGAAGCCGATGGTGGAGCCTCCGGAGGTGATTTCGGTGGAAATGACAGCGGAGGAGCAGGATGTTTATGCGCTGATGGGGGTTTCTCCTTTGGTGCTTACGGATCGCAGCGTCAAAAATCCTAAGAATGCGATCGTTTCGGTGACTCTCCCGGGAGCGGCCCCGAACAAGCCGCCTTTCGAGCAGCTCGAATTTGAATTTGAACCGGCGGCGCCTGCAGAGAATGCACAGGAACGCGATTATTATCCAGAAATGTCGGTAGCTGAGCCTGTATTTTCTGAGGATGATGAGGCTGAAATTTACGGCGAGAGTTCGATCGACCCTTCGGCTGCGCTCAGAGATCGCGAAACTGATGATTTTGCTCATATCGAAGACACCATCGATTTGATGGGCGAATCCTATGAGCCGATCAAACTCAATGAGTCTAATGAATCGATCGAGCCGTATGAATCTTATGAGCCGATCGAACCCAGCGAACCCAGCGAACCCAGCGAACCCAGCGAACCCAGCGAACCCGAGGAGCCTGCTATCAACCGGCGGCGCAGGCGCCGCTCGTCAGCCGTTTTGGATGAGTGATATGAAGTCCGAGGGAAGAAGGAAGAAGTCCGAGGTTCGAGGGAAGAAGGAAGAAGTAGAAATTTTTACTCTATTCCCATCTTTCCATCTTCCCCTTTCCCCCTCTGGCTCGAACACTCTGGTAATTGCAGGTGTGGATGAAGTCGGACGAGGGGCTTTGTTCGGGCCGGTGGTGGCTGCAGCCTGCATTTTGCCTGACGAAGTTCTCGATGAATTAGCAAGTTGCGGGGTGCGCGACAGCAAGCAGTTGAGTGCCGCAGCCCGGAGTCGGTTAGCCGTAAAAATCCGGGCTGTGGCGGTTGACTGCCAAATTGGTGCGGCTTCGGTGCGGGAGATCGATCGTTTGAATATTTTGCAGGCTTCTTTGTTGGCGATGAAACGCGCAATTTTGAAGCTGAATGTTACTCCTGATTTGTGTTTGGTTGACGGGAATCAAAGGATTCCCAATTTGTCGATCGAACAAGAGACGATGGTAAAGGGTGATGCGCGATCGATTCAGATTGCTGCTGCTAGTATTGTGGCGAAAGTTTGGCGCGATGAATTAATCCTGCGCATGGCTGTTAAGTATCCTGAATATGACTTGACAAATAACAAAGGATATGGAACTGCTAAACATAAATTAGCTTTGCAACGTTTCGGTGTATCTGTCTTTCATCGGCTGTCCTTTAGTCCTTGCCGAAAATAGTTAGTTGTATCTTACATCTAGCACCATTTTCAATAAAACTTTCACGGACGGGCTCTGGGGCCGACCCCACAAGAAACTTGGGCGTTGCTTAATCTGGGTATGAAAAAAATAACTTGAAAATCCCGAAGCTTTGTGGATACTGGTTTCTATTACTTGAATATTTAGCCTTTCATACTCTAAATCAGCAACGCCCAATTTCTTAATCCGATGGCAAATCCCTGGGCATTTTAGATCTGCACCCAGCGACTAATTCAGTAAATTTAACTTCGAGGCGCGCAAATTTGGCAAGTGCTCCATTGGTTGTTGCTTGCCGTTGACCCACGGTGTCCAATCAAATATTCCACGCAATAGCTGAGCTTCAATTTTCATAGAGCCTTAGCTTTAGCAAATCTCAGCCCCTCTGAATGCGCTGCATATCCATTGCTAATCTCATACCGTTTCGGTTTATCACCATCACCGGGCTTAGGTGGGAAAGTGGCTCGCAAGTAAAACCTCTTCCCCTTGGATCAGATCTGGACTCGATCTAGGGAATCATTAATCTTCCCCAAATCTTCGGCAAAATCTCCCATAAAATATACCAAGTTATCTTATTTTGCTGCTTGTATCTTAAGCAGGGAGATGCCAGAAATGTTGATTTTTAAAGGAAAAACGGAGAGGGTGGGATTTGAACCCACGTTAGAGTCACCCCTAAAGTAGATTTCGAGTCTACCGCATTCAACCGCTCTGCCACCTCTCCAATTGATTTGAGATGTGAGCTAAAAGTATTTTACCGCACAGTGCGCCACATTGTAAATCTTTACAGAAAAGAAGTTTGATTTTCTTCAGATTCCAGAGTGGTCTTAAATCCGGCTGCTGGCGTCCACTGGAGGGCTCCGTCGCGCCCTGTCCAGAATATTTGGGTTTTGTTTTGGCGCAGTTGGGCGACGGTTTCTGGGTCGATTTCGTTAGCAGATGCGATCGCCACTTGTGGCCCAACCGCGCTTAATAACTCAGCCGTCAGGGTTTTTCCCGACCACCACAGCACTTGAGCCGGCTTCAAGGTTCCCGTTGCTGCCAATTTTTTTTGCACTTCCGGTGTCATTTCACCGACGAGCAACCAAGTTCGATTTCCCACCAGGAATTCTACCACCGGAATCTCCGCATTCACGAACTGCAACCGCGTCGAACCCAGATCAACTGTACTGTTAGTTTCTAAAGGAAAGTAAACACCTTGGTGAGATTGCACAGCAGTCATAAATTCCTGATTGTTGCCACGGTGAATTTGTTTCGGAGCAGTGTTATCATAAAATGTTTTAATTGGCAAGCGTTCTAGTAATTTTCCCCAACCGCCGCTCAAACCTAAATGACCGTGAGTGGCGATCGCAAAATTCACAGAATTAACTCCTTGCTGCTGCAAAAAAGGCAACACTGTAAACCTGACGGTATTTTCATCACCGCTATTAATTAGCGCCACTTTTCCCCTATCTTGAATGACTAAAACTGGATCGCCAGATGTCGCCAGCAAAGTAACTTGAAATAAAGATGCTTGAACGTGCCAAGCTGGCAAAACTATGATGCTAATTCCCGCCACAACCGCCAGCGGTAAAATCCAAGCTGCAGAAAAAACCGGCAGCGCAATAACTCTGCTTTTCCCCTTATTCCCTTTCCCCTTTTCCTGGTTTTTTCCTCTGACTGCTTCCGGCTTCCGTCTTTTTTCTTCCTTCCTCCTTCTATCCGTTACATCCGTTACATCCGTTGCCGAACTTCCCCCGATCCAAACCCAGCAAATTAAACTGTAAAGCGCGATTAGCTGAAACACCGATACTTGACCGACAGCTACCGAATTACCAGGCAATTGCGAGAAATATTGGGCGATCGCAATTAACCCTTTTGCCGGATAGTCCAGCAGTTGCGCTAAAACACTGCCAGCCGGCGGAAAAATCAATCCAGCTAAAGCGCTAACCATCCCCCCAATACTCAAAATCCACAGCAAAGGAGCCGAAATAATATTGACTAAAATACTGTAAGGTGATACCACGCTAAAAACGTAAAGTAGCAGCGGTAGCACCCAAAGTGAAGCTGCGATCGGAACCACAATAATCGAAGCGATCGCGGGCGGCATCCAGTCCAACTTTGCCATCAGTGGCGGCGTTGTTACTATTAACCCCAAGGTTGCCAGAAAACTCAGTTGGAAACCTAAATCCCAAATCCACAAAGGGTTAACCAGCAGTAAAATAGTAGCAGCAATTAACAGCAATCCCAGCGGCTTAACTTGGCGGTTCAGCACCAAAGCAAATAATGTTCCAAATCCCATCAAAGCCGCGCGGCATACTGAAGCTTCAAAGCCTGTTAATCCCACGAGCAAAAATAAAGCACCGACGCCAAAACTAAATTGCAATTGTTTGGAAAAACGCCTGGTTAAAGCTAGAACTAAAGCCAAAACCATCGAAACTTGAGTGCCGGAAGCTGCGATCGCGTGGGCCAATCCAGCTTGCACAAAATAGTCGCGGATGTTGTAAGGTAAATCTACGGCTTGTTTGCCAAGGGCGATCGCACCGATCAAGGGCCCTTCGGGAACATTTAACTGCGATAGTTGCGATCGCACGATCCGCTGCCGCAGCGCTTGAATTTTCGATGGCCGCATTCCGCTTGGCTCCCAGAAAGCATCCGCTTGGCCGTTAACTCGATTTACATCCGCGATCGCATTTTCTCTCGTCCAGTCAATTTGACGCCCTTTGAGGCCTGCAAAAGCTCCTTCTCTGGCTAAATATGCTTGAAAATTAAAAGCCCCCGGATTCGACGGCGGCTGCGGTTTGTACAAAGAGCCCACAACTGCGATCGTATTGTCGGCGTACAAACCCGTTGCTTGCAGCAGGGGCACTGTAACGTAGAGTTGGCCGGATACTGGGCGGTTTACGACTGCTCCTCCCTCGCCGCCGTTGATTTCGCTAACTAAATCTGTTTCTAGCCAAAATTGCGATCGACCCGATCGAGTCAATCGAGGCGTACTGACAACTCTACCGCGAACTGTCACTGCGACTTCTTGAGTGTTCCCGCCAGCCGGAATCAGTTTGCTGATGTCATCTATTGCCGGTTGGGGCGATCGAACTGCAAAATAAAAGCTAGCTAGAAATGCCACCAAACCCGCAACTGCCCACACCCATTTCGATCTCGGCAGCATCTCCAACAAACTCAATTCTTCCCTCGCATCTAAGGGTTCTTCAAGAGTATTTTCTTTTTGTCTGCTGCGTCTTTTCTTAGTAGCTTTTACAGAATTTCGAGCAAATTTTCGCAAGAATTTTGGCAGGGCGATCGCGGCCGCTATTCCCAAAGCAAGTATCCCGTATCTACCCCAAGGAACCGCTGTAGAAATCAATCCCACAATGTAGGCAAGACAGAAAATCACACCCGTTGCTTGATTCATTAATTAGTAATTTAGAGGGGGAATATTTCAGGAAAACCGATCCGGGACTTATGCACTCCTTACCAAAGAAACCGGGTTTTTTAACCAGGGTAAAGGGCTAAACGCCGTGTATTTGGGTAAAAAAACCGGTTTCTGGCTACCCGTGCGTAAGTTATAGCAAAATTTCTTTCCTGATACGACTACAGCCAACTGTCACACTTAAGTCAGCTTGTATGGTGCGTCAGACTCGGTTATTGAGAGATTATCAAGGGTTTCAGCATCTGACGCACCCTACCAATTGTGCCAGTTGGTCTTAGTCCTGCCTGACATTCTTTCCCTTCTCCTTCCCCTTCCTCTTCCTCTTCTAAATAGACAGCCCCAATTTTAAACCGAAAGCCGCGTGCAGCACCATAAGTGCAAGGGCCGTCGTGCCTAAATAAGCGTGAACCGCGCGCAGTGCTGGCTTATTGCCCCCAAAACCCGTCAGCGAAATCAAGCTGCCAACAGCCAGCAAAACCAGCACTGTCGAACCCGTCCAAAAATGCGGGCTTTCCATAACAGGCTGGTGCTGCATCACCAGCGACAGCAAGCCGCCTGTATAGCCCAAAGCTAGAAATAGAAACATCCACGGTGCAAGCTTGCGGTGATCCGATCGACTTTTGAGTGCGACATCTTTATCGGGGGCCAAACGTCCCTGCCATCCCGTATACCCGACAAAACTGCCCATCGCCACCACCACGATCCCCATCATTACCGGGTGTCCCCAATGAGTAATCGATTCGGGAATTCCCAGACTCCGAAATTGACTGGCGATGGGTTCTAAAAGTTCGCTTAAATTTACCATTTGCTTGAGATTCCTAACTTCGCGATCGCTAATTTTGGTTTAACCAACAACTTACTCTAAATAGCAATATACCGATCGCGATTTTCAATCACTGTTTCCAGCCAGAAGTCTGTATAAAATAAAAGAGCCGGACACAAGAGAAGTGTATTGCCTAGCCTCAGCAGGGGAGCGGCCATTTCAGTTAATTTGAGCTGACAAGATCCTGTTTTTTGTCCCCACACCAGTAAGAGGATGCTATTGCAGACGGCGCTATGATTAAGCCTTACCGATTTTTGCAGCGAATTGCTCAACTGCTCGCCTACGCCTACTCAGCAGTGATTGTCGGCTATCTGATTCTGAGACAGATATTTTGGGACAGGCTGTGGCCGATTGCCTTGATGGGGGATTTTGTTCCTTGGATTTTCTTGCCAATCTTCCTGCTGCCAATTCTAGGGTTTTTTCTCATCAAGAAACGCTGGTTCGCGATTGTTTCATCTGTGGCTGGCATCTGCCTGCTGGGTTGGCTACACGTCACCTACTTTTCTCCCCAGCCGGCGAACATCAGTGACTCCCAGCCAACTCTCAAGGTTTTTTCTCTCAACCTCGGCTGGCATCACGAATCCCCACAAGCTTTGGTTAACCTAATTCAGGAAGAAAAACCAGACCTCATTTGTTTGCAAGAAATTAAGGAAGATTACGCCGAAGAAGTATTCTCTAAGTTGGCCGTATTATACCCGCACCACCTGGGGCGCGGATACCATGTGATTCTCAGCAGATATCCCTTTCGCTCTTTCCAAAAGTTACGGCTAGCCGGTGGGAACGAACCACAGGAACGAGCTATTATCGAAATGAACCAGCAAGATGTAGTTCTTTATAACATTTCAACAACCCCACCGTGGTTTCGCCAGCATAAAATTTTGCCTTTCCTCAAAATCCCAGTTTACGAGTACGGCGACCGACCGGCACAAATTCAAGATTTAGTGGGGCGACTGCAGAAAGAAACGCTGCCGACTATTGCCGCGGGGGACTTTAATTTGACTGACCAGTCTCAAGACTACTATTATTTGAGAGCGGTTATGCAAGATGCTTTCCGAACAGCAGGACTGGGTTTTGGCTTTACTTTTCCTAACGGATGGGATCTGAAGTTACTGGTTAAACAGTTAAACTGGAAATTAACTTTTCCCCTCGTGAGGCTTGACTATGTTTGGTATTCTCAGCACTGGGGGGCAAAATCAGCCAAGGTTTTACCGGCAATCGGTTCAGAGCATCTGCCGGTGTCGGCCCAACTGCGGATGCAACCGGAATTTGGACGAGTGTAGGGGGTTGGCAACACTTTGGTGGGGCGATGATCGCAAGGGCATCGGTCAATTTAAGCTGCGGGCGAACATGGTGATGCTGTTGGCGAATCCGTGAAGGGTGACGCCTCACATTTGCTCCCGTCGCACCCCTCTTAGATCGTGTCCGGATAATTGCCCGCAATTAATTTTTCTATCCTTCTTCCACTTTCTTCTTCCTTTTTTGCGTACTTGGCGTCTTGGCGGTTCATTATTAAACCCCCCAAATAAACAAAGTATTGATTCGCCAACAGTCTCATGGAATTCGCGACTATACAAACAGGGAATTTTAGACAAATGAAGATGTTTTCAACCAAGCACAGACTAATGGCTCGAATTAAGCCTTACCGACTTTGCAGTTGACTGCTGAATCGCCCGTATGCCATAGCCCTCGGTCTGCGTTTCGCCCAATCTTCACAGCCTCATCCTCACTCTGGATGTTAAATTTTATCTGCCTGCTCAAAGTTAATTTCAATTCCTTGACTTTTGAATGCCAAAGCGAGAAATTAACATCGCAGCCGACGAGTAGTCGCACTTCTACATTTTGCTAATCGCTCTCAAGGGAGAATCAACTGCTGAAAAAAAAACTAGAGGTTCCAAGTTTGAGACTTCTTGCATAAAGTATGCCGTCTGCCCGATGAGAGTTCGATCGACTGAGCGCTAAACTGAGCGTCTGAAGGCACCCTGAAAGCACCCTTGTCTGTTGAGCAGCCATCGCTGTGCACCTAAATGAACCCTATCAACTAACTCGCTGGGGAGTCGGTTGTAGCAGACAAGCACCAACTTTCTTGCGTCGCCTTCCTCGGAACCGTGCAATCGCTACACTCACTGCGCCGTCGCTAAAGTAGCTTCCGAAGGTTGGATTTGATACTTTACGAGATTTGCCAGTTCTTGTAACTGATTAATCGCTTCTGCACCTTCTAGTTTCATGAGTTCGCGGTCGTCCCGCATCTCAGTCCAAGTGATACCGTAATCTGACACTAAAAATCGAATCAGATGGTTGTCCGTCAAACTGACCATAAATGAGGCACTGTTCATCTGACCCCCGCAAGTGTAGCAGGAAGCCAGATAACCCCGATGCTCTAGCACGATCGCTAAAGCTTGGAGGTTCATTACCAAATCTTGGACGAATTTACGGTGTTGTTCTGCAAGTCTCAGAAACACGTTCTCCTCCTATCACCACACCGTGTATTTTACATCCCATTTAATAATTTCTTAATAAGTGGGTATTTAGGTGCTGGTTCAGTATACGTTTAGTATGCTCAAAAAAAATCGGATTAGCGACCTCTTCAGCTTACCTATACTAGATTAACCGAGTTGCGATCGAAACGAAGTATCAGCAGCGACATTCAGCCAAAACAGGCTCTAGCGGGGGACTCCAGCCGGAAAATTTGCCTGCTGTCACGGGTGATTCAGCCGTTGGAGGCCCAAAGATACAAATAACTAATGACAGCAATCAAATTAGTTAAGTATAAGAGTTCAATCCCCCTGGGGATACTCGTCCCAAAGCGTCGTAGTCTGCCGCAAGCTCCGAAAATCCCCATTCCCCAAAATCAAGTGATCCAGTAGCGGAATCGACAAAAACTGCGCTCCCGCCAGCAACTGCCGCGTCAAAGCAATATCCTCCGGGCTCGGCTCCACAATTCCCGAGGGGTGATTGTGCGAGATAATCGCCCGCGTCGCCCCTTGGCGGATCACCTCCCGAAATATATCCCTCGGGTGAGCCAAAGTTTCCGTGGCTGTGCCGATCGTAATTACCTGAGTACCCAGCAGCCGATTTTTCACATCCAGCAGCACCACAGCAAAACGTTCCTGAGACTGCCACATCAAATCCTGACTCAGGGCATCCGCCGCCGCTTGCGGAGAGTCAACTACAGCCATTTCCGGCGGACGCGACTGAAACACCCGCTTCCCCAACTCCACTGCAGCCAAAATCGAAGTCGCCTTAGCAGGGCCAATCCCGTGAATCTGCGTCAACTCCTGAACGCTAATACTGCGCAGCACAGCCAGAGGATCGCGAGAATGCAAACTCAACTGATTTAAAATATACTGTCCGAGCCCGACGGCGGAAAGTTTGCCTTGTCCCTGACCGGTACCCAGCAGAATCGCAATTAATTCCGCAGTAGCCAAACTTTTCGGGCCGCCCGCCATCAGCCGTTCCCGTGGTCGTTCACTCGTTGGCAAATCGACAATTCTTAAGCTGTAAGTCATAAATGCACCTTACCAATACAGCAACGCAAGCTCAACAATTACATGATTTTAGCCGATCGATTTGGGTTCTTAAAATCAGTACGATCACCGAAAAAAGCCTTGGCTTTAACCGAGGTTTTTGGCACAGCAAATCTAAGGCAACGTTTCACAAGCGATCGAGTCTTTATCTCGATCTAGCTTAAACGGATCGCCCGGATACGCCTCTAACACTTGTTGCGCTTGTGCTTGAGTCGCAAAGTCAGAACAGTTGCAATCCGAGTTAACGCAACTGGGAAAATCGGCACTTTTAAACTTCGGTTTAGAAGACTCGTAAATAACTTTCTTGGTATCTTCCTTTGGCTGCTGTGCATCAAGAGGAATCTCTGCGGTTCGTTCAACAGATTTGACTGAAGATGGCAATTTGCGATCGGGATCTGGTTTGGCAAGTGCAGGTACCTCCGCAGAAATTGCAGGTTTCGGTGTTGGTGTCGGCGTTTTCACAGTCTCCGGCTTCAGTTTCGGCGCTGCCGAAAGCGGTGACGGCTTAGCGGTTTGAGATGATACTAGCGGATCGCTTGGGGCCGGAAGCGCCACTGAAACTTCCTGAGACGGAGGGGGTGCGGTGACGCCAAAAAGTACAAACGAAGCCGCCATCAACCCGCCATACATCGCGACCGATCGCTTGCGGGTTGGTGCGGCCACCCATTTCGGATTAACAATGCCCAGAAAGAAGGCAGGGAGCGACAATAAAAAGCTTAAGACGAAAAAATTAAACATAGCGACCTTTACCAGTAAAAAATAGAAGTAGTCCAGGACGCATAAACCGGGTTTTTTTTACCAAAATACGAGGTGAAGCACGAAGGATATCTGTTTAAAAAACCCGATTTCTTTAATCCCTGTGCGTAAGTCCTGAGAAGTGAACTTCCTTCTTTATCGGTAGACCCAATCCCAAATCCCTATGATTTACAAAGTAAATAGAACGCTGGATATCCTACGCGGGTGAAACCCGGCTGATGAGTGTATTTCTCGTTACTAAACCCACGACTTTTTCCTACAGTTCGCGCTCGCACTCCGACGCCGTGAAACCTGGTTTTTTAATTGCAGTAAATGAGTAGAACCAAGTATTTTCCTTAAAAAACTAGGTATCTCGCCCAACCGGGCGTAAGTCCTGGTAAAATTCCTCGTAACCCTGCCAGAAAAGTGAGAAGCATACCCAGCTACGTTCAGCGCAGAGGTGCGCTTACCCTAAATTCTCGCCATTCAGTTGAGGCCAGCAGCCCCGAGGAAACTGGTTGCGGCGGCTTAGGTGCTGTAATCCCAAGCACAAGGAACGAAACTGCCATCAACCCGCCGTACAAGGCAGTCGATCGCTTGCGAGTTCCCAGTCCCACCCATTCAGGATTTAGCAGACCCAGACAAAAAGCCGGTGTTGAAAACATGAAAGTTAATACAAACAAGCTGGACATCAGGCACCTCCGACTCGCGAACTGCAGCGATCAATTACTTGTCTCTCCTATTAACATCTCAAAAAATCCGCTTAAAAAAGTTACAATTTAGGATTTATCACTTTGGACTTATTGCCTTTTATCAAGCAATAATAAAACTGGTTAAATCTCTTACTTTAGGTAGTTGTAAAAAACAATAATAGGTTTTTACAAAACCAGAAAATTCAGCTTAAAATAGACACTAAATTCCTCCCTCAAAATATGAAAGTCCGCTTTAACGTAGTCCGCCAAAATCAAAACGAGGCTCCCCGGGTTCACACTTACACCCTAGACGTGGAAGAGAGCAATACCATCCTTGACTGCCTCAACAGCATCAAGTGGGAACAGGACGGCACATTAGCTTTTCGCAAAAATTGCCGCAATACAATTTGCGGCAGTTGTTCTATGCGGATTAACGGTCGATCGGCATTAGCTTGCAAAGAAAATGTGGCCAGCGAACTCGCAAGACTGCAAAAAATAGCCGATTCCAGCTCAGCAGAAAAGCCTGCCGATTTCATCCCAGAAATCACCGTCGCCCCAATGGGAAATATGCCGGTCATTAAAGATTTGGTTGTTGACATGACCAGTTTTTGGGACAACCTAGAAGCAGTTGAACCTTATGTCAGCACCGCCTCGCGAGCAATTCCCGAACGCGAATTTCTGCAAACTCCAGAAGAGCGATCGAAACTCGACCAAACCGGCAACTGCATCCTCTGCGGCGCGTGCTATTCTGAGTGCAACGCCCGCGAAGTCAACCCGGAATTTGTCGGCCCCCACGCCCTCGCCAAAGCTTACCGCACGATCGCCGACGGACGCGACAGCGAAACCGAAAATCGGCTCGAAAAATACAACGAGGGTACCGCAGGCGTCTGGGGATGCACCCGCTGTTACTACTGCAACTCGGTTTGTCCGATGGAAGTCGCGCCGATGGATCAAATTGGTAAGATTAAACAAGAGATTCTCGATCGCAAAGACGACCAAGCCAGTCGATCGATCCGTCACCGCAAAGTCTTAATCGATCTCGTCAAAGAAGGCGGCTGGATAGACGAGCGCAAATTTGGCATCGAAGTAGTAGGAAACTACTTCCGCGACGTTAAAGGTTTGCTGAGTCTGGGCCCGTTGGGTTTGAGAATGATCGCTCGGGGCAAGTTCCCGCTGTTTTTTGAGCCTTCAGAAGGTACTGAAACCGTGCGAAATCTGATCGAATCGGTTCAAAGTTTAGAAAAGTCAGCAGATTAGCGATCGGTTGTCATTTTCCTGGTAAATTACAAGTTGTGCGATCGCAAACCTTCCCAAAAGTCATTACTCAAAACTCAAAACTCAAAACTTTTAAATGACTGCTAAAACTCCTCCATCCCCAAAACCGACAACCCCAAATACTCCAAAACAACCAGAACCAGCCTTTGGCTGGAATGCCTACGCCGAACAAATCAACGGACGATTTGCGATGGTGGGATTCGTGGGACTTTTGCTGCTAGAATTTTTCACCCGCCAGGATTTTTTCACCTGGCTGGGTCTGCGTTAAATTGAGCGGTATATGAGGCACTAAAAATGCTCGAAAACCGGGTTTTTTACCGATTATAGGGCTGCCACAAAGTATTTTGGTAAAAAACTCGATTTCAGGGCACAGATGCGTAAATCCTATTCATTTAGCAACTGCCAACACGGTTAGGACGTTCTTAATTCCTGAAACTAATGCGGTCTATTTCTTCTTCCTTCTCTCCTAAATAACTAAAACCTTCTTCCTTCTTACTTCTCCTATAAAAAAGCAGGTAAAAAAATAGACAATTATCCATTTTTTACCTGCATTCCTGCTTATAAAAAGCGGAAATCAAGTTAAGTTAGTGCAAATTTAACCTGTACTTGTAAGCTTGGTTTCCAGTCGCCTATCGAGAAATTATTCACATAGATAATCGATTTCGTTCAAACTAATTTCCAGTTGTGTCGCGGACGGTCAAACTGTACTTGCCTCTACCTTTTGGAGGCGGATCGTAAGCATTGACAATGACGCGGTAGCGACCGCTCGCAGACAAGGTAACACTAAGCTCAGAATTGGAATTTTGCTGCGTCACATCATCATTTTCTGCAAGTAGCTCGCCCTGGGAGTTGAAAATAGCGAGATAAGTATCAAACTCGGTACTTTCTACGCTAACAACCACTTTCTGACCCTGAGTGCCTTCAAAGGTATACTCATCGTACAAACTGCTGTCCGAGGGCAGTACAGATGACTTAGCAGGGGTGAGTTCTCCGTTTTGCTCTAAAATAACCTTAGATGAACCCGGATCGGGACTCGGCAAAGGTTGTACAGTTGGACTCTGAGTTGGCGAACTCTGTGGTGATGGCGACGGGTTGGGGCTTGCTTGAGCTAAAACAGCCTTGCCAGCAGGGTTCGCATCAGGTGAATTTTGAGGAAATTCTGCTGAAATGAGGGTAGAACTGCTGTTAGCAACTCCACCTGAATTTGAAACTGGCGAAGAGAGAGTCGGCTTGCCAGAAAAAGTAGCTACCAGAGCAATTGGCGCGATCGCCCAAAATCTAACTTGACGCATGAATTACCTCGATTTGCAAAGAAGAAAGGAGGAAGAAGGAAAAAGGAAGGAAGCAACAAGGAAGGAAGAAGAAAGAAGAAGAAGGAAGAAAAATAATTCGACCAATTACCAATTCCCCATTACCAATTCCCCATTACCAATTCCCCATTACCAATTCCCCATTACCAATTTTCAACGGACAGTTAGAGTGTAACGGCCCCGGCCGGAAGCATCGTAAGCATTGACAATTACGCGATAGCGACCCGTAGCGGGCAAAGTAACGCTCAGAAACGCATTTTTAGTCGCATCGCTTGCGTCGTCATTTTCTGCCACTAATCGGCCGTTAGGGCCAAAGATAGCCACATAGGGATCGAAATCTGTACTTTCGAGGGAAATGGCTACAGACTGACCCGATCGACCTTCAAAAGTATACTCGCGATACAGACTGTTGTCAGACGGCAATACCGGACCGCCTGCGACTAAAGCAGCTTCTTCTTGCAAAATTGCCCGAGAAGTGCCGGTAGGAGCACTCGCTTTCAGTTCTAACGTATAAGCCCCCGACTGCCTAGCTTCGTAGGAATTGGCCACTAACGTGTAAGTGCCGTCTGCTGGCAGCCGAACTGTAATTCTGGCGTCTTTACTGCCTGCTCCGTCATCGTCTTGAGCGATTTCGCGCTGGTTTGGTCCGAGCAATATTAAATAAGGGTCAATCTCTTGACTTTTCATTTCTATTGTGATTTGCTGGCCCGCTTTTCCCTCAAACGAGTAGAGGTCAAAAAAGCTGTTGTCGGTGGGCAGAACGCTAGACTGGTTGGTGAGTTTACCACTGACGGCGGGCCCGTTTAACGCGAGTTTTTCAGGTGATTTGTTGCCAAAGGGCGATCGGGTTTGAGCCACGCGGGGAGCTCGCCCTTCTCGTACCGCTGTCAGGAAAGCGGGTACTTTGTCTGCTGAAATTGCAAAACCGATACCGATACTGCCACCGCCCCGACCGCGAGTAAAAATAGAAGTATTGACGCCGATTAATTCTCCTGAACTGTTGAGCAGCGGCCCTCCAGAATTGCCGGGATTGATGGCGGCGTCGGTTTGAATTAAGCCCCGAGAAAGGTCGATGCGGCTGACGATTCCGACTGTAAAAGTACCTTGAAATTGACCGAATGGATTGCCGATCGCAAATGCTTGTTGCCCGACTTTCACCGAACCGGGACGGGCTAAAGGAATGGTCGGCAAATTGTTTTGACCGCGAATCTTAACCACCGCTAAGTCTAGACCTTCTTCGCCGAATCCGACGACATCGGCCACAAGCTTTCTGCCGTCTGACAGGATTATATTCACGGTACCGCCGGCCGCAACAACGTGGGCGTTCGTTAACACCATGCCGTCAGGGCTGATAATTGTACCGCTACCGTTAGATTTACCGGTATCGACGCTAACAACCGCAGGGCTAGCTTTTTCGTAGACCCGAATATTGGTTTGTTCATCGACATTTTGGGCGATCGCACCCTGGGAATGCACCGAGTTAAATTCCGTTAAATCTGTTGATTGCCGTACAGGGGATGTCGTAACAACCGCACTGGCGCTGGCTGTTAGCCCAACCGTTAAAATTCCCGATACTGCTAAACTTAGAAGTTTGAAATTCATGGCGATCGATTATTATTTAGCGATCGGTAGCTAGGAATTAGGTTTTGTTGCTAAATGCTAACTACCCTCTGTAATTATTTTAGGACTTGCACAACGGTAGTGACCTTCCTCACGCCGGTTCTCCAATTCGGGAATCTGAGTCAGCAGCAAGATACTTGAAATTAGCTTTCCGCACCTCAGCCTCCTCATCACCGTAAAAAAATGACAGCAAAGCAAAACGCTGACCGCTAATCACGGAAGTCGCTTCATGCAGCAAAGAACACGAAAAAATAATCGCCGTGCCAGAATCGCCTTTATAACCGTGCGGCGCGTACTCTGGAAACCGTAAAAATCCCCCCGTGTACTCTCCCACATTCAAGTTTAGCGTCATCGCAAACCTGCGGTGCAGCGTAGCTTTGCTAGTGTTGTCGCGGTGCGGCAGAAAATAACCGCCACTCTGGGCATCGTAACAACCTATCAAATACCGTTCAAACCTGGTAATTGTAAACTGAAAAGCTTTCTCTATTTCCGGCCGCACCCGGCGCAAAATAATCGCATTTAATTCTCGCCGGAAATCCTCGTCTTTAATAAAGAAATCTCGGCGCTTTTTGAAAGTGTCGTCGTGCAGGCCAACGGTTTTCCCCTCTATTTGCCTCATAAAGCCCGAGGGACTGCCACCATTAGCTTTGTACATATCGATCAAAGTACGGCAAAACTTTTTGTCCAAAACGTTAGGAATTACTAACACCGGGGCGTGGCGAGTGGCGGCTCGGGCTTCCTCAATTGGGGGCAAAGTTTTGAAAAAATCTAATACTTGCTGGGCGTGTTGGTGCGGTTCGCCCATCGGCAATATATTAATTATCTGAAGGTTTTCGTTGATCACAAAAGTTTGGGGTGCATAGTGAACTCCGCCAACTCCATTTTGTTCAACATCTTGGGAAACACCGTACTGCTGGCTGACTGTTTTATCCAAGTCCCAGAAAAAGAGGAATGACGGAGCAATTGTTGTCGGTCTGTTTTGTTCTTTGTCTGCTGGGTCAACGCTCACTCCGAACCGCGCTACTTGCAAGCTTTGGAATTCCTCCGATCGCTCTTGAAAGCTTTTGAGGATAACTTGAATTTGTTCAAAAGCTGCGCTGCCAAAGAAAAACAGCACGACTCGCCGGCCGCCAACCGTCGAGAAATGAAATAAGGGGTTATTTGTAGAAGGAATGGAAAACCAGGGAGCCGGATCTCCTATTTCGAGTAATGGCATCTTGCTGATTTTAGATTGAGGATTTTATATTTAGATTATTATGCTCTCGATTAGTTCCACAGGTTCGCTATGTTAAGATCGTTTTTTACAAAAAAATTAGCTTTTATCTGTGTATATCTGCGTTGGTCTGCGGTTTCACACTCCCAATTTACAGTTTTTTTAATAAGTCTAATATCTGATAATAAGTAGATGGGTATCAATAAACGCAACTTAGAGTTCTGCGGTGTCCCAAGCCGGAGCTGGGGGATAAATGTTGAGTTTCACCCACCTACTTATGTTTGCCTATTTGTCGAAATTGGGGGAATTATCCGGTTGGTCTTCCGGGTATTCTACAGGTCGATACTCCACGTAATCAGACGGCGGTGCTTCCACGTCGCGGTTGCTGGGGCGAGACCTGGATGCTTCCGTAGGACGGGGTTTTTTGGTTCTCGGCGGCGTATCGGAACTGCGGTTTTCCGAAGCAGGGGGGCGACTGCTGCGGCTGCGGGTCGGTTTTTCTTCGGGGTTGTCTGAAACGTCCCAGTTGTCAGACTCTTGGGCAGGGGAGGCTTCTGGGCGAGAGGGACGTTTGCGCGACGATCGATCGGGCGACTCGGGCTTGGAGGTGTTAACGCTGCCGTTGCGATTGGATGGACGGCGGCGGGGTTCGTCGTCGTAGCTTTCGCGGGAGGAACGGTTGTCTTGGCTGCCTCTGATCCGGGGACGCTGCGGGTAGTCTTCCTCTGGTTCTAGCTGCTCGATTTCGGAATCGTAGCCGTCGTAACCGTAGGCGTTGCTGACCGGTCGCTCTTCATCTACGTATTGGGCGCGAGTTTTGGCTTGGGCTGTGGTCGCTCCTCGCAGCTTGATGCTTTCTGCTGCAAAAAATATGGCGGTACCGCTGAGTAGAAATTGACCGAATGCCAGAATTGGGTCAAGCCGCCACCCTTGAAATAACAGAATACCGCCGCACAGCAAGCCGACTGCTGCAAAAAAAATATCGTGGTCTCGGGCTAGTTTGGGACGCCACGATCGCAGAAAATACAGTCCTGCCCCTGCTACTGCTAGGATTATCCCTAACAGGCTGCTCCAGTTCAATCCTAAATTGACCATTAGCCTATCTCCTATGTCTTTCCTATGTTAGCGAGTTAGATTTTACATCTATTATTAAGTCTGCCAGTCCGACTGTGCTTTCAGGGGCAGCGTCCGGTCAGGGTTTCAGCTTGGGAAGTGAGTATAATAATGAGTTTAACGGGAAAAAACCTCAGCTTGGCAGTCAACTGAAGGTTTTGCCTTCACAGTTGCTGGTAGCCGAGGTTTCTCAGATTGGGAAAATGCCCGACGTGTAGCCGAAAATTGACTTTCACGCCGGACTTAAAGACCTGCGGACTTTTTAGGTGCGCTTGATTTTGTCTTTTTGGCTGATGAAGATCAGGGCGACCGTTGCTGGAATCACTACTACCGCCACGCCGACCAGCAGGCTGTACAAAAAGTTCGCGAGAGAAGGAGTCATAGATTCAAAGCCTTTGTTACAACAATTTGATTTTTATTAATTTTATACTTTCGATCGCACCTGTGAAACGGTTAAAATTATGAACGTCTGACTTAACAAAACTTAAGATTTCGAGATAAGACCCATGACTGGTATTACCGTTGCAAGTTGGATTCTGGGCTCTGTCCTAGTGCTGATGACTTTGCTCTTTATTTTTCGGATCGTTCTGACTTGGTATCCGGAAGTGAACCTGAGCAAGTTGCCGTTGAGTCTGATTGCTTGGCCGACGGAACCTTTTTTAGCCGTAACTAGAAAGATTGTACCGCCGATCGGCGGGGTGGACATTACGCCGATTATTTGGGTGGGGATCTGTAGCTTGCTGCGAGAAATGATTCTCGGTCAGCAAGGGCTACTGACGATGATGATGTAAGAGTCAGCGGGCATGGGGCATCGGGCATCGGGCATCGGGCATCGGGCATCGGGCATCGGGTATGGATTAGTTGCCACCAACTGCCAACTGCCAACTGCCAACTGCCAACTGCCAACTGCCAACTGACTACTGACTATTGTTCATGAACTGTTCGACGAAATTGGTGTAAACCTCGCCGTTGAGAAATTCGGGGCTATCGAGGATTTTTTGGTGGAAGCCCAGAGTTGTGGGGACGCCAGTGATGGCGCATTCGCGCAATGCCCGTTTCATGCGCCGGATCGCTGAAGGTCGATCGCGCCCCCAGACTATCAATTTACCGATTAAAGAATCGTAGTAAGCGGGTATTTCGTAATCGGTGTAAACGTGAGAGTCCATCCGCACACCCGGGCCGCCGGGAGGCAAATAACCGCTGATTCTGCCGGGGTGAGGTCGGAAATTGCGATCGGGGTCTTCGGCATTGATGCGACACTCGATGGCGTGGCCGTTGAGAATTACTTGGTTTTGCTTGATTTGCAGTTTTTCGCCTTGGGCGATGCGGATTTGTTCGGCAATCAAGTCGAGGCCTGTAATCATCTCGGTGACGGGATGTTCTACTTGGATGCGAGTGTTCATTTCCATGAAGTAGAATTTGCCCGATTTGTCAAGCAGAAATTCGACAGTGCCCGCACCCGTGTAGTTGATGGATTTGGCAGCGGCAATGGCCGCGTGACCCATTTGATCTCGCAGTTTCTGGCTGAGGGCTGGGCTGGGGGCTTCTTCGAGGAGTTTCTGGTGTCGGCGCTGAATCGAACAATCTCTCTCGCCGAGGTGGATGACGTTACCGTAGTTGTCGGCGAGGATTTGGATTTCGATGTGCCGGGGTTTTTCGATGAATTTTTCGAGGTAAAGTCCGGGGTTGCCGAAGGCTGCGTCGGCTTCGCCTTGGGCTGCTGAGAATAGTTTGGGGAGTTCCGAGGGTTCTCTAACTAGCCTCATGCCACGGCCTCCACCGCCGGCGGTGGCTTTGATCATCACGGGATAGCCGATGTCGCGGGCGATCGACAAAGCTTCGCGATCGTCGGCCAGCAATCCCTCGCTACCGGGAACTGTGGGGACTTTCACTCGCTGCATCGTTTCTTTGGCGGTGGATTTGTCGCCCATGGCCCGCATTGCTGCCGGAGAAGGGCCGATGAAGGTAATTTGATGGTCGGCGCAGATTTCGGCAAATCGGGCGTTTTCGGCGAGGAAGCCGTAACCGGGGTGAATGGCTGCTGCGTTGCGCGTCAGGGCAGCCGCGATGATGTTGGGGATGTTTAAATAGCTTTTGCTGCTGGTGGGGGGGCCGATGCAAACGGCTTCGTCTGCCAACTGGACGTGCAAGGCGTGTTTATCTACGGTGGAGTGTACGGCGACCGTGGCAATCCCCATTTCCTCGCAGGTCCGCAATATGCGGAGAGCTATTTCTCCCCGATTAGCGATTAAAATTTTCGAGAACCCCATCTTCGCTGCTTAATTCACTCAATATTCTGTACAATAATGCCTTTCGGTATGTTCTGGATAATCGTTTTCCAGAAATTGTTCACAAAAATTTATTTTACATTTTGCTGGTAGTGGTGCTATGATTGTAAATCGGCGGTCTCAAAGGGCAAGTCACAAGTTAAATGTCAGGAACCTCAACCTGTGAATCTTTAACTGGTAACGCAAAAATCCCAGAGAGTGCTAGAAAGAGCGGATGTGGCGGAATTGGTATACGCGCACGCTTGAGGTGCGTGTGGCAATATGTCCTTGCGAGTTCGAGTCTCGCCATCCGCATTGAATGTATAAAACAACTGTTGACGGTTTTGGCTGTCGGCAGTTGTTTTTTATTTGATGGGTGGGTGGGCAGTGCGATCGAACTTCTGACAGATCCGCACCATACAAAATACTGTTTAACTGTCGATCGACAATTGTGTTTGAATTAAAAACATAGATACTTATCCTTTGTCAAGTAGAATGGGGTTAGTTAGGTTCCGAATCCGAGAGTTGGCTGACGAAAAAGGATGGACGCTAAAGGATGTTGCCGATCGATCGGAGGTTCCGTACAGCACAGTCAGGCACTATGCTCGTTCGGAAGGACTAGCAACGGTTGATATCACATCCATTCAAAAGATAGCTCGCACGCTCGATGTTCTGATTGAGGAGTTGATGGAAGTTGTTAAAGAATGAACCGATGAAATTATATTAGCAAACGGAAGTTAGATCGATGACATCCTACGCCTTAAACTTACCCGTTCAGTTACAGCAAGAAGCTGAAAAATTGGCAACACTCCAAGGCATTTCGTTCGATCAGTTTATCCTCTGGGCTGTAGCCGAAAAAGTCGCTACCCTCAACCAGCGGAATGACGATCCGGCTTTTCCTGAAATTACCTATGTGCGCGGCGCTAGCGGCGAACTCGTTCCCGTTTTGCGCGGCACTCGGTTGCGGGTGCAAACAGTAGTCATAGCAGCGCAGAAATGGGGTTTTTCTCCAAAGGAAATTGCCACTGAGTATGACTTAAGTGGAGATCAAGTGAACGAAGTTCTCGCTTTTTATGCGGCTCACCATCAAGAAATAGACGCATCTATTTCCGCTGAGCAAATTATCGAAGCTGCTAATGTCTAAACCGCTATTGCATCTAGATGCCGATACCTCTATTAAAGCTTTGCAAGCCGCCCTTTTATCTCGCAGTCACGATGTCACTCGGACACCGACTGAGTGGATGGCTTTAGATGCTAGCGATAAGGCTCAATTGCTAGAAGCAACAGCGCGATGGCGGTGTATTTTTACGTTTAATATCCGGGATTTTCAGGTTTTAGCTCAGCGTTATCCCGAACATGGTGGCATCATTTTGGCCACTCAAAGATGAAGTTTCTTTGTTTGTGTAGCCGCGGTTTCAAGCGCCGGGTTTCTACACAAAAGAAGTACAATAATTATGGCAAAATAAGAATTACTCATTTATTTAATCGCCATTATCCCAATGATTACCGTTACCCAACCAGAAATTGAACAGTATCGTTCCCAATTACAAGAATATCCCGATGCTCTAAAAGAGCTTGATGTACTTGAAGAGTGTGAAGGCGATTTAGAATATGCAGCCGAAACCTTAGCAATTAAGTCAGGAGAATTAGACAACGATCTAGATGCAAGAAACCCAAATGAGCCTAGCTGGTTACAAAAATTAGCCGATAAATTACGTCCTCATATTTGTACGCCAGCCTTTAAAGACGTATTGAGTCAAGGTTTTGCTTTTGCATTGGGTTGGCTAATAACTGTTGGCGTTTACCAAGGAGTACCATTAACACTGGTACTTATTTACATAAGCAGGAAAAATTTGGACAATTTTTGTCAGGATTGCTAAACGCCGATCGCAGTGAAGCCAGCCCAGTAATGAGGTTCAGCAAAAGGAAACGGCTTGCGGTTCAGTGCGCCATCCAGAGGAGCATTAATAAAGCGTGTGCGTTCTTTTTTGGGCAACAGTTTAAATGTTTGATCGATTTGCGGTTTGAGGCATTTTAATAATCCTTCAAGCCCCTCTGAGGTCAGATTCCGCAGCCATTGTTGTGCCTCATTGAGAGCAGTAACCGTTGATAGAGTTTCTAGGTTTTCATAGAATCGAATCAGTAACAAAGTGCTGGCGAGTTCATCCACTTTCCAAAGGGTACTGACCATACTAGGGCTACCTGCTAAGAGAAATCCGAAAGGTAAGCCAATATATTCATCGCTGGTTCTGGATTCTGTCAATCCAGTTTCGCAGGCGGAGAGAGTGACAAGACGACATTGATTTAGGTCAAGATTAAAGATTTCCAACAGTGTCAAACGTTCTTTATTGGCGAATACCAGGGATGATTCCAAAGGCGAGTCAGGCTCGAACTTGCCGTGACAACCGAAATGGGCGCAGTTGGCAAAGCTGAGTTTCGCCTTTAGAATTGCGTTCTTATTAGCATCATCTTTTGCCAAGAAATCATTAGACTTGAATTTGTCACGGATGTTAGCGGCTTGCAGTTCAAGTAAGTAGCGGTCTTTGGTAGGATTGGCAATAGCAAATAGGTGAGAGAAATGAGGGCGTTGTCGCTGTTTCGCCTGTTGCAGCAGTTGGCAACTGGGGGCATAGCTGACTCCACCAGGGAATAAGTCGAGAAGGCACGATTCGGATTTGGACAGGGATACAGTGATAGAAGAATCGATTTCATCGGTGCATCCGCTTTCAAAATCCCTTTGGTGGGAGATTGGCAACGCATGAAGGGGGAAAAGATGCAGGAAGCGATGGGGAATTAAAATCAGTCGATCGCACGGTTTCGGAATATTCTTTAAAATCTCATAAAGATGCAAAATCTCAGCTAGGTTTTGGAGGCGGGAGGCTAGTTTTTGCTTCCATTGGGTTTTTCTCTCTTTGTAGTCTTTTTGATACTCGTTATCCCAATTTATTAAGGCTTCAAAGTCTGCTGTTGAAGATTGGCAGATTATTGGTGTTGGGGATTGCGGGGTGATGATGAAAGTTAGAAATTTATCGCCTATGATGTACCACTCAAGAATAGCGGTGTTTTCACCTGTCAGAGTTTGAATGTCTTTGTATAGGATGGGCTTAACTTTTTGGGTTAGGCTAAAATCAGGATCGATTGGTGTAATTTCATGAGCAATCAATTCATCGAGTTGTTTACGCAGTTTGGTGAGATGAGTAGAATCGCGGCTAGTGGTTAGGCTGTCGATTTTGAGGCTGCGTTCTCCCAATATTCTGCCACCATTACTGTTACGGTTTGTCTGTTCGATTTCCAGTTGTCGCTGTTCGGCCTCAATTTCTCGACCGAGGCGCGACAATTCGTTGAGAACAGTTTCGGGGATATTGCCTTTAGGTTTGATGCCACGGTTGGCAAAGAGTTCTACAAGGTTGCGGGCTTTGCTGCGTTCGGCATATTCCACAGCTTCGGTGTCGCGTTGCAGTTCGATGCAAACTTCTACCATGCCCAGATAGAGTTGATTCCATTCTTCGGCTAATTTCTGTTTGGTTTCATCCCCAGATTGAATCTCGCCCCGTAAAAATTCTACTGTTTCAATCGCTCGGGCATAGGTATCATAAGCGAGTTGCCATTGCTGGTTACTTCGGTGAAAATTACCTAAATTAGATAAAGTCTCTGTATGTTCTTGTGGGAAAGCCTCGCGAGTGCTAATACTTAAAGCCTTGTGATAAAGTGCGATCGCCAGTTCGATATTCTCTGCTTTCTCTCCCCTGATTCTGTTACAGTAGGCAGCCGCCAGATTATTTTGCGTCGTTGCCCAATTTTGGGGAAAGGCATCGCGGGTGCGTACTTCTAATGCCTTGTTGTAAGATGCGATCGCCCGTTCGATATTCTGAGCTTTCTCTCCCCTGATTCTGTAAGTGTAGGCTACTGCCAGATTATTTTGCGTCATAGCCCATTTTTCGGGAAAGGCATCGCGGGTGTAGACGGTTAATGCAGCAGTGAAAGATGCGATCGCAACTTCGATATTCTGAGCTTTCTCTCCCGTGATTCTGTCACTGTAGGCATTTGCCAGATTATTTTGCGTCCTTGCCCAATCTTCGGGAAAGGCATCGGGGGTGAGGACGGTTAATGCAGCAGTGAAATATTCGATCGCCAGTTCGATATTCTCTGCTTTTTCTTCCCTGATTCTGTTACTGTAGGCAATTGCCAGATTATTTTGCGTCATAGCCCAATCTTCGGGAAAGGCATCGCGGGTATAGACGGTTAATGCAGCAGTGCAAGATGCGATCGCCAGTTCGATATTCTGAGCTTTCTCTCCCCTGATTCTGTAAGTGTAGGCTACTGCCAGATTATTTTGCGTCCTTGCCCATTTTTCGCTTCCCGGTTCCGAATTATTTAAAAGTATTTGATAACCAGTAATGGCAATTTCAAGATTATTCGCTTTTTTCCCCAGCGGCAACTTACTAATATGATTACTCAAGTTTCCAATGAGGGCGAGAATAGATTCACTTGCTTCGGGATGTTCGGCAATTAATTTCCGGGTCACTTGCTGTAAAATCTCGGCAAAACGGTCATTGAGGAGATGTTGCCGCCCTGCCAGCATGGGGTAAATTACTTTAATATCGCTGTTGCTCTCTTCTTCTGCTTGCAATAAGTCTAGGATAAAGTTTTCATACTCTTGTGAATTTTCAATTTCAGAGTGATCGCTATCTCCCTCATTATTTATCCCCAAGAATTGCCCTATCTGACTGGCCAAATTCCGTAAATAATTAGCCTGATTTTCCTGTCCTTCCTCTGCCAATTTTTCTGCTACTACCTCGCAAACTTGCAGAAACCCCGAATCTACCAATTCTAAGTTAGCCTGTAAAATCTGCTGTTTCTCACCTTTGGGGCAATTCAGGAGTGTCACAAGCAATAGCAGATAAGCTTGGGCGCGGGTTTCTTCCATTGTGGGGAGTGGTCAGTAACACCGATGTTTATTTTACCATGATTGGTGGTTTGGCGGTTGACGCTCCCCCCTATTAATTTCTACCCCATCCCGAACAAGTAATCAAAATTACCCTCTCCCACAGAGTTTTTAAGCGTATTGATAATTTTCCTTGTATTATCGTGAGGCCCTTCAATATAACAAGGTTTTCCATTGCGACCGAATTTCAAGCCTATTTCGCTGGTTGATTCTCCTAAATGAGCCTTCGACTGCTCGAAATCGCGATGCGGTTCAAAGCCTAATATTTTGGCATAAGCGATCGCGCCCCAAACCAGGGCTTGTGCTTGTTCTAAACTAATCTCCTCGTACTCTTGCATAAACTGCGAGTAACAAAGCTGAACGAAATTTTTATATTGGCTATCGTTGCAGTTACGTGGCGGAATGCTATCCTTGACTCCCAAACACCAGTAGTCGATCAAATAAGTGGCTGCAACAAAACGATTGTATCCCTTGGAACGGGTAACCATCACTAAACCCAAGCCGCCCGTTTCAGAAGTTTCATTCCCCAACAATACCTTCGCAAAATTTACATCCACGAGACATTGAGCAACGGGCAATAACTCTCCTTTTTCGGCGCTAGCGAGGGCTGTTTGTTCTGCATGAGATTGGAGAAAGGTACTGACTTCGGATGCTTTCAATCCTAACTTTCGGGCAATTTGTTTGGGCGTTAATTGGCGATCGCGCAGGTTGAGAATTTCTTGTTCTTGTTCGGGCTGCATGGTTTTTCTATTACCGTCAGGGCTGGGATCGAGCTGAGTCTATCATTGTACCGCGTTTTTGCGACCAACTTTGTAACATTGCAAAGATTGAGGAAAAAACCCGGTTTCTTTGATGGTGCGAGTGGCGAGAAACCTCGGTTAGCCCGATAGTCCGCCAGGGGTTTCAACCCCTGTCTCATAGCAAAACTCCTCTGAAGAGGACTAAAGAGTTTTTCATTTTTATCTCTAATTTTCAGTCGGTTTCAACCGACTTTCGCTATTAGCCAGGGGTTGAAACCCCTGGCGGTTGTGGCAACACCGCTAGAGTGCAAGCAACATAGGAAAAAACCCGGTTTCTTCTAATTTTTGGCTAATTCTGGCGGCCGCCCCATCAAGCCTGTCATCAAGCGCAAGGCTAAAAACCTTACTGGGGGAATTGTCCGCAAACACCACAATCCAAAGCGGCGAAATGCTACAATTGGCAGCCAAGTATTAGAAAATAATCTGTCTAGAAAATCGGTAAATCCTAACACGATTAAATTCTCTTTTTTGCGCCAGTTGTGATACCGTTTCAATACTCGCAAATCGCCGATGTCTTCGCCTTTTTGGTGCGCTTGCTGCAAGATTTGGCCGATCGCCCCTGCGTCTCGAATGCCCATATTTAATCCCTGGCCGCCCACGGGATGGCAGCAGTGGGCTGCGTCGCCAATTAGTGCTAATCTGGGCAAAACGTAGCGATCGCTCTGCATTAACTGCACCGGAAACAAAAAGCGATCGCTCTCCAATTCCAAACGCCCTAAAAGCCCGCCCGTGCGCTGTTCCAACAAAGTCAAAAACTCTGTTTCATCCATTTGCTGCAAAGCTTTCGCTTCCGCGTGGGGTGCTGTCCAAACTACTTGACAGCGGTTCCCAGGTAATGGTAAGACTCCCATCGGGCCGCTCGGCCAAAAGCGCTCAAAAGCGATATCATTGTGCGGTTTTTCTGCTTTAATGGTGATAGCAACGCAGGATTGCCAGTATTTCCAGCCGCGAGTGCTGATGTTGGCTTCGGTGCGGATGCGCGATCGCGAACCGTCGGCGGCGACTAATAATTTAGTGCGAATTGTCCGAGTTTCGCCGTTTTGTTTGACTTCTATTTCGGCGCAATCGGTTAAATATTTTACCTCGACAACTTCCGCCGGACAAACCCAACTAAAATTCGGGTTTTTTGCCAAAGATTCTTGCAAAGCTGACAGCATGACTCGGTGCTCGCCAACGTAACCTAAAGCTGTTTTTGGTACAGGCAATTTGCCAGTATTTCCCAAATCCGGGCGGTGGAATTCGACGACGCCGGGATAGTCGCCGTCGCAGAGGCTAATTTGCTCGAAGGTGGTGATTTGCGGCAAGATTTGCTGCCACACGCCGATACCTTCTAAGATCATTCCTGATAGCAGGGTGATTGCATAGGCTTGTTTTTTGGCTGCTGCGACTGCGGGGAGTTGAGTTTCAATTATGGCGATTTTTAACCCGGAATCTTTTAAGGCGCTGGCTAAGGTGGCCCCAACTATGCCGCCTCCGACGATGGCTATGTCAAAGTCGAGTGTCTGTGTTTCGGTGGAGGCTGTTGTGGGAGAAAGTTCGTTTACAGGCATTTTCAAGGGAGGTTGTCAAAGTTAATTGGAATGTTACTTTTTTATTGTAAAGAATTATTTCGATTTAGGGCAGTTTTGAGCCAGAGATTATGTCATATCAATTCCGGCTGGGCCGGAATGATATAGAGGACACGGCAGTGCCGTTTCCCTACGATTAATCTGGTGTTGGTAAACGGCACTGCCGTGTCCTGATTTCGGGTAATATTAATTCTGATGCCACCGGATTTGATATCAATTCCTGGACTAATGATTAATGAGTACCAACTACTGCTAATTGATTATTTTCTGTGACTGGGGGCGGTACTTGCTGGCAAAGGGGAATTTCGATGACAAACTCTGCACCTTCCCCGGGCGCGGAAACACACTGCAATTTGCCTCGGTGTTTTTCAACTATAATCTGATAGCTGATTGACAGTCCCAAGCCTGTGCCTTTGCCGACGGGTTTAGTAGTAAAAAATGGGTCGAATAACTTGTGAATAACTTCTTGATTGATTCCCCTCCCGTTGTCGGCAATCCGAATGGTTACTGTGTCTGAATTCGCACTCGTGCTAATCCGAATTGTCTTGGGCTGAAAAGAGATTTCGATTTCGTTTGAAGCATGATTGTTGTACTCTTCGAGGGCGTCGATCGCATTTCCTAAAAGATTCATAAATACTTGATTGAGCTGACCTACATAGCACTCGACTTTTGGGAACTTGCCGTATTCTTTGATAATCTCAATAGCCGGACGAACTACATTAGCTTTGATCCGGTGCTGCAAAATTAGCAAAGTGCTTTCGATTCCTTCGTGAATGTCAACGAGTTTCATCTGCGATTCGTCGAGTCTGGAAAAGTTGCGTAAGGATACAACTAAGTCGCGGATGCGATCGGCTCCTACTTTCATTGATTCCAAAATCTTCGTAAAGTCTTCCATTAAGAAATCGATTTCAATATCTTCGGCTGCTTCTACTATTTCCGGGACTGGATTGGGGTATTTTTCCTGGTAAAGGTGGAGCAAACCGAGCAAGTCTGTGGCGTATTGGCTGGCGTGGGTGATGTTGCCGTAGATAAAGTTAATGGGATTGTTAATTTCGTGGGCGACGCCGGCGACTAGCTGCCCGAGAGAAGAGATTTTTTCGGTTTGGATGAGTTGAGTTTGAGCTTGGTGCAACTCGCGGACAGCTTTTTCGAGCTCGGCTGCTTGCGATCGATACAGTCCCTCGGACTGCTTGAGTGCTTCCAAAACTTGGACTCGATCGCTAATATCGGTGTGAGTTCCCACCCACTCGCGAACGCTGCCGTCTGCTGCCAAAAGTGGGACGCCCCGCACCCAGAAGTGTCTGTAGCTGCCGTCTGCGGCCCGCAAGCGGTGCTCGACTTCGTAGAGACTTTGTGTTTCTATGGCGCGCTTCCAAGCTTGTAATGTGCGATCGCGGTCTTCTGGGTGCACAGCTTCTGTCCAGTTGTCGTTC
Organism: Microcoleus sp. K4-B3; assembly: GCF_036704615.1. Classification (NCBI taxonomy): domain Bacteria; kingdom Bacillati; phylum Cyanobacteriota; class Cyanophyceae; order Oscillatoriales; family Microcoleaceae; genus Microcoleus; species Microcoleus sp. K4-B3. The sequence goes on along the minus strand of NZ_JAUBSF010000015.1, from coordinate 49,236 downwards.
TCTTCCAAGCTCATGCCCGTATAAGCTATCCAATCACGCTGAGGCCCGTCAGGGACTCCGCTAGCGTTTGTCGTCCAAACCATCTGTGCGGTGGCCATTGCCAGGGATCGGTATCTTTCCTCGCTCAAACGCACAAATTCTTCGGCTTGCCGGCTGGCTGTCACGTCGCGCAAAATTGCTGTGAATATGATTTCGCCTGCAACTTCGAGTTTGGAAATAGAAGCTTCGGCTGGAAACTCAGTACCGTCTCGGCGGCGGGCGAAAATTTCTTTGCGGTTGCCCATTTTTCGGGCTTGTTTAACGTTGTTGCCGAAATTGCTGACGAGGTGGCGGTGAGAGGCGGCAAAAGCTTCGGGCAACAGCAGGTTCAGGGATTGCCCGATCGCCTCAGCAGCCGTCCACCCAAAAATCCGTTCTGCACCTTGGTTGAACAGGATAATATTTTGCTCGGCATCCACCGAAATAATCGCGTCGTCGGCAATTTCTACAATGCCGGCGAAACGAGCTTGAGACAGTTGCAGCGCTTTTTCAGCTTGGAAGCGATCGCTGATGTCGCGGGCGATGGTCGAAATGTATGGGAGTTTGCCGCCCGGTGCGGAGTGAGAGATGATGACTTGGCTGACGGGAATTTCGAGTCCCGATGCTGACACGAAGGCGGTTTCTCCGCTCCAAAAGCCTCCGGAAACAGCGGTGGCGATCGCTTCATTCAAAGTGCTGCGGGCTGACGCTGCCGTGAATTCTGCCACTTGTCGGTTGGATATATCTTCGTTTTCGTCTATACCCACCATTTTTCTGCCTGCTTTGTTGATGTAAACGACGCGTCCTTCGAGGTCGCAGATACCTACAAAATCCGGCGTTGCTTCCAGAATTGCTGCCAGACTGCTGTTGGCGATTTCAGCTTGTTTGCGCTCAGTAATATCCCGCGCGATGCTAACTATACCGCTGATATTTCCTGCCCCGTCCCGGTAAGCGCTTTTTGTTGAAAGAAATGTCCGCAAATGACCTTTAACTGGCAGTTCTTCTTCGATCGCTTGCGTTTTTCCCGCTATCATGATTGGGCGCTCGGTTTTCCTAATATTGCCCGCAATTTCCGGCGGAAATAACTGGTTGTCATCTCTGCCGATAATTTCATCTACCGACTTGCCAATGATACTGGCTCCCGCAGCATTGAGCATCATGTAACGGCCCTGAATATCTTTGACAAATAGGGCTGTTGGCGTACTGTTTATGACTGTCAGCAATAGGTTGTAGTTATTTTGAAGCGCCTGCTTTGTTGTTTGACTGTCGAGAATTTGCTGCTGCAATTGCTCGTTGGCTAGTTGCAGTTGGAGAGTCCGTTTCTCAACTTGAGTTTCTAAGTCTAATTTAGCTTTCATCAGTCCCAGTTCCGCTCGATAGCGCTTCCGGTCGGCGGTGCAGAGAGTTTTTGCATTCTGCCAAATCAGAACTGTAAAAATAATCACATTCAATACGCTTAACAGCGATATCCCTACCTCGGGCGTATAGGCTTGTAACCGCTCTCCCGAGAGGATGAAATAACCCACTAAAGGCGGGATAATAATTGCCTGCGGCAACAAGCGCCTCGCCATGATGCCACCCGCGCGATCGCTCGCTATTACTGCTATGAATCCTCGCTCTGGACTGGTAAATAAAATGCTGAAGCTCAGCAACATAAATGCTGCGGACGTGTGCAAAGCCATGCCTGTATTATCGCCAATCCTGTAAAATAAAGCTTTGCCGTAGATGTAGCCTATCAAACCCATAAATGCAATTAAAAATGCACAACAGCTTAAGATTTGAACCCGCAGGTATTTAGGGCGGCGTTCTGACAGCAGCAGCAGGGCTGTTCCCAGCAATAAAAAAGCAGCAGCAGTATTCGGCGCCATGCGTCCGGGTGTTGCGGGGCTTGTCAAGGTGTAACTTTCTTTAAATAGCAGTTGGTCGATGCCTAAGTCTACATTAAAGCTATATTGAACTAGGGTTAAGAGGCTAATTAATATAATAAAAAATGAACAGCTATAAATTAAAAAATTAGTTATTTTTTGATACTTTCTTGCTGTTAATTCGGCCCGCCGTCGCTGTTGGATGAACAGAGAACAGCCTCCTAAAATAAAGCAGACCGCAGTATTGGCTTTCATTGTCACGAGTCCCGGCAGAATGCTCTTTAAGAGTTGCACATCGAATATCCAGCCCAAAATGACTGTACAGCCGATCGCGATTACTGCAACACTAGCTTTTTTGGAAAAAGACTGGACAGCAGCAATTGGGGTTGAGGGCTTTTGCACTTGTTGTGGTCGTTCAAAAAGTTCCAATTTCTCGATCCCTCAAATTATTTGGGCTTCTACGTATCCAAGGTAACAATAAACACTATAAGTATATTGTGGCCCGCTATACAAAGCTGCTTAAGATTTTCTTAAAACTGCTAAGCATAAAATATGAATTATTTTATCTAACTTTAGAGAGATAGTCAACTGAAGGTTGAAGGCTCTTATGTAGAAGGCTTTCGGCAGAATTCAAGATTTTTTTTTGATTGTAAGTTAAGACCAAAAATTCCTTGTTCATTCAGCCTTGTTCCTTGTTCCTTCAGCCTTGTTGCTTGGAAATGAGCGCTCGCCGGATTCATCTGCCTTGCTGAGTGTTTTTACTCAGTCCATCGAAAGGTAATGGTAGCGGATGAATCTATCGGCAACAATATCACTCGCATTGTCAAGCGGCAGCAGCATCTGTGGGAAATGCGCTCGGCAAAAAAGTTACGCTAAACTATTCTTTAAAAGACTTGACAATATGCACTAAATTGCTTATATTTATTAGCTTGAAAACTCTTGCTAGAATCCTCAATCTTATACCAATTATTAAAAGTCCCAGATCCCGGTAAGGACACGGCATTGCCGTGTCGCTACAGATGCTCGCGTCCAATCGTGTTGGGTTTTGTTCATCAACTAATGACTAATGACTGATGAACTGACTAATGACTAATGACTGCTTCCCAAGTTTTGAAGTGCTTGCAAAGCTTCGGTTGCTGACGGGTAACGCTGGGGGAAAGCGTACAGCACCATCTGGTCTAAAACGCGAGCCAACTCCGGGGTGACAGTTGCATTTTTCTGCCAGATAAGATTGCCTAAATTATCGACTCTGAGTTGTTTCGGCTGCATCCCTGTCAAGGCTTGAATCCCGATGATCCCGACAGCATAGATGTCGCTGCAAAATTTCGGCGAGCCGATGGCTTGTTCGGGAGGGATGTAGTCTTGCTGAGTCCCTCCGCGCGATCGCGTTTGACCGGTGCTGTTGTGCGAGGTGTTAATTTCTTTAACTGCCCCAAAGTCAATTAATACAATCTTGCCATCTGATGTGCGCCTGATTAAGTTTTGAGGGTGAACGTCGCGGTGAATTACATCTTGTTTGTGAACGAATACAAGCACTTCCAAGATATCTTTCAACAAAGCAATAACCTGATGTTCTTCCCAGGGTTGACCTTCGATTAGTTCTTGATACAGCGGTTGCCCTTCGATGAATTGATAGACTAAATAAAAATATCCATCTTCTTCAAAGCGAGCTAACAATTCTGGTATCCGATCGTGTTGGCCCAATCGATATAAAACCCGCGTTTCTCGATCGAATAACTGGCTGGTTCTTTCCGACTGACTTTTCAGGCGCTTGACGAGGCACAAAGGTCGATCGGGCAAATTCTCATCTTCAGCCAGATAGGTATTGTTGTACTCGGTACTGACCAAATGTTCTCTGATTCGGTAACGCATCCGCAGCAGCTTTTGCAAGATCGGATCGACAGAATTAGCGCGTTGTGTGCCTTTTTGTACAGATCTCATGATGCAGTCCCAAAGATTGGCTCCGACTACTCTTTCTTCTTCTCCAATAATTTCTGCTTGCTTCAGTACCTTGGTGAGATCTTTCCACAAGTTGTAGCCGACATACCGCCCCAGGTAGCCCACTGTGTACCCGCGGGCGATCGGATCGTTTTGCTGAATTTCTTGGTACGTCAAACCCCCTACAACGCCTCGAATTATCGACTGTTGCAACCGACTCAGGTGTTTTTCCGTTTGTTCGTATACCAGATTGTCTAAAAAAATTATTGCTTCTTCTACCGTCATAGTTTCATGGCTTAAGTTACTTGTGCAGCACCTACACACTGGGTTTTTATATTTATGTTATAGACCGTTTACTTTAAATTTACTAGGTTTTTAAAGAGCTGAAATATATCTTGATAAATATGACTTTTCTGAATCAAAATTGTGACTTTTATGAAATTAATTCCCTTGACAAATCGTTAATGTGTTAATTTAAATTTACTTATTTTGAGCGCAGAGGAGCTTAGGGATTTAAAAAGATATCGATCGGAGTAGTGAGGACGTGCATCGTCTGAGTTTTATGAGGAGTCTAGCCATCACCACAAACTTATAAGAGTTATTTGAGTGGACATGATAAGCTGTTCTGTATTGAGATTTTAAATTTCGGGCGGGCTCTCCTGCCCACCCCACAATAGTTTCAAGAAACAAGATTGTAAAAATTCGATTCGCGTCAGCTTATTAACTGTTAATGGGTAACAGTTAACAGTTAACAGTTAATTTTTAATCTTGTTCACGTAGCCCCACAAACTGTAATCGCGACTCAGCCAACCCCGGAAAAAAGCCATCTGAGTCGGATCTTCTTGCACCCTTTTGTAGCGGTAAATAATCCGTTCGTTAATCATTTGCAGCGCCGTATTTTTGTTGTTAGCGGCTTTCAATGCTTCCTTGGTGCGCGGATCGAAAAAGCCGGTTTGCGGCAATCCTAACGCTTGCTGGAGAAAGGTAATAGAGTTATTAATACCGAAATTAACGGCGGTGTCAAACATGACGATCGCCAAAGCTGGCTGCATCGTGCCCGAGAGGCTCGAATCCCAGTAATGTTGATAAATTTCTAGGAGCTCTGCTTCCGACATCTGCGTCACGTCGAGGGGCGGAAGCCCACGACTGTAGCGGTAGGCGTTGTATTCCGTTTGCAGCACCCCCCTATAAGTTCTGCCGCCCTTATCTGCGGGGTGATTGCTGAATCCACCCTCAAAATATAGGGTGAAATAAAGAGCCGTTTGAAATACTTTCTGCCGAAAGCTCGCTGTCTGCTGCTGTGCGAGAGTCTTTTGGGCAAAGGGCAAGGGGATTGCTAAGGTTAACAAGAGTATCCCCAGCAGGAGGTTTGGTTTCCACTTAATGTTATGTTGGCGCTGTGTCGCTTGCTTGTCGCTCATAAATTCTCTGTGACGATCGCCCGTAGTTCCGCTAAAACTGCTACTCTGCAAAATAATATAGATTCAACCTTTAACTTGATAGCACAGATAGGCCGCCAAATGAATTCCGATTTTCGCAACCAATCCGAAACACCCCAATTTGAAGATGCTGCATCGCTGACAGTCGTTGCAGAAATGTATTACTCTCAAGGCAATTTAGCAGCAGCCGTCGCTGCTTGTCGCCGAGCTCTGGAATTGCAACCGGATTGGGCGGCGGCTTACGTGACAATGGGGAATGTGCAGCAAGCAAGCGGCTACATTGAGGAAGCGATGCGGTTTTATTCTGAGGCGATAGCCCTGAATCCCGACTTTGCTGAAGCCTATGCTAATTTGGGCAGTATGCTCTACAAACAAGGGCATTTGGTGGAGGCGATTGTCAATTACTCCAAGGCGATCGAACTCAAACCAAATTTGGCTGCTGCTTACTGGAATTTGGCAGGGGCACTGAAGCAGCAGGGGCAGCCGGATGCAGCGGTAGCATACGAGCAAAAAGCTCTCGAACTCAATCCCCATCTAGCTCAGGTAGATTTTCACTTAAATTTAGGAGATAAATTAGCACGGCAAGGGAAGTTAGATGAGGCGGTGGCTGCATGGCAGCAGGCGATCGCATTCAAACCCGATTTAGCCGAAGCATACTGTCAAATTGGCATAGTTTTGCGCCACCAAGGCAAATTTAAAGACGCAATACCCAACCTTCAAAAAGCCCTAGAAATTAAACCCGATTTTATTTCCGCTCACCAACATTTATGCGGCATCCTCAGAGATACTAGCGATTTAGCGGCCGCGCGGCAAGCCGTTCATAAATACAGCCAAATGTGTGCCGAAACCGATCCAATTATGACCGCGATTTACTTCATCAGCACCTATCAAGTGTCGGGATTGAATCAAATTGCGAGCGATCGATTTTTAGAGCTAGAGTCGTACTTGCAGCAAAACTTAGAAACCGCTAGTTCGGTAGAAATTAAATCGCTTTATGCAAACTTATTATTCAGCACGCCTTATTTGCGAGATGACTTGGCGGCCAACTCAAAATTTTACAGATTAATTTCCCAAAAGTATATCGCCCAATGTATCAAACCTAATTTTTCTCAACCCGCCAATTACAGTTTCAAACCAACTGCTTTTGGTGGCAAGTTAAAAATTGGCTTCTTGTCCAATCACTTCAGCCGACATTCTGTAGGTTGGTGCAGCGCAGACATCATTCGCGAATTGTCGGACATCACACCCAATTTGTATTTGTACGCTTCCGAAAGAATTGTGCCTGACGATCGCACTCAGCAATTTGAAAGTTTTGGAAAACTGACTTTTCCGAAAACGTACCCGAACGGACTTGCCAATTCGGCAGAAATTATCGACCTAATTCAGCAAGATGAATTGGACGTTTTAGTCGATTTAGATTCTCTCAGCGTACCTGTTCACGCTGACATTCTCTACCAAAGACCCGCACCAGTTTGTGTTTCTTGGCTCGGATTTGATGCCCCTTACGTATCGCCGGAAAATTACTTTCTTACAGACTGGCACTCGCACCCAGCCGAGCGAGAAAAATATTATGACGAGCAGCTAATTAGGATGCCAGATTCCTTTGTAGCTGTGTCAGGTTTTCAGAGATATGGAGTCGATCCGGTTGCATTGAGAAAGTCGAATCGCATCGGTTTGGATCAAATAGTTTACCTGTGCGTCGCTCCCGGCAGAAAATTTAATCGCGAGTTGGTGAAAGCACAAATTGCGATTCTCAAAGAAGTGCCTAACAGTATCTTAATTCACAAAGCTTTAGGCGATGCTGCCGTGTTTGAGGGTGCGTATCACCAAGCTTGCGAAGCAGAAGGAGTCGGCCGGCACCGAATTAAGTTTTTGCCGAGGTTTGCTACTGAGGAAGAACACAGAATTATCTATTTGCTGGCCGATGTTTTGTTAGATTCTTATCCTTACAACGGAGGAACTCACACTTTAGAGGCTTTGTGGTTTAATTTGCCGGTGGTGACTCGCACAGGAGAGCAGTTTTTGTCGAGAATGGGTTATTCGTTTTTGCAGGCTTTGGGAATTGAAGCTGGTGTGGCTTGGTCTTGGTCGGAATATGTGGATTTGGGTGTAAAATTCGGTAAAGAGCCTGAATTGAGAAACGCAATTAAAGCACAGTTGGTGAAATCTAAAGATGGAGCCAATTTGTCGCCGCTGTGGAATCCGAAAAAGTTTGCTGGAGATATGTATGCGGTGTTTGAAAAATTGTGTAAAATCAATTTTAAAAAGTAGGGACACGGCAATGCCGTGTCCTAGTCCCCGCGCCGGAAACGGCATTGCCGTGTCCCTACAATTAATCTGGCGATGGTTACATTTTTTATCAAGGAAGATGGATTATTTTGGGGTAGGGAAACGGCATTGCCGTGTCCTCGGTTGCCTATAGTTCCGATGCAAAGGTCAACGATATCATTCCTCATCTCAAATCTCAAATCTCAAATGGTATGACTTCAACACTACCAACTATTAAGTTTTTAAAACAGCCGACTTCGGAAGCTTGGATAGAACAGGCGATCGCCAATTTGGATACAATCTTATTAGACCATTCTCACTGCGAGCGGAAAGCGGCGGGAGTAGCGTTAAATTTAATGTTTCGCTACCCAGCACGGGAAAAATTGGTGAGGATGCTAACGGCGATCGCCCGCGAAGAATTAGAGCATTTCGAGCAAGTCAACCAGCGGTTAGAACAGCGCAGCATTGCTTTAGGCCCTTTGGCCGCACCTCCCTACGGTGCTGGTTTGTCCGGTCAAATTCGCAAGCAGGAACCGGAGAGACTTTTGGATTCTTTGTTGGTTTCTGGTTTGATAGAAGCACGCAGTCACGAACGGTTGGGGCTGCTGGGCGATCGCTGTCCCGACGCGGAATTGGCTAAGTTTTACCGCAGTTTGATGGCTTCGGAAGCGCGCCATTACGGTGTATATTGGATTTTGGCAACAACTTATTTCGATCGCGCTCTTGTGATTGACAGGCTGGAGGAATTATCATTAGTAGAGAGCGAGTTACTGGCAATTCTTCATCCTGAACCGAGAATTCACAGTTAAAAGTTAGCTGCATTTAAAAACTGTCAAACAAAAAAAATTAGTAAGTTTACAGTTGCTAAAGTCAACAAATAAATATTAAGTTGCAACCACAAATGAAAACCCAACATCTGGATTTTTTAATTCGTTCCTGGGAAACGCGCGATCGCGCTGAGGCTTTCTATTTAATTCGGGATGTTTTAGCAGAGTACGGTTTAAAATGCGAACCTCACGGGGCAGATCGAGATGTCTATGATGTAGAACTGCACTATCAAGCCAAGGGTGGCGAATTTTGGGTAGTTGAACGGCAGGATCAAATAGTGGGTACAGCCGCTTACTATCCGATTGAGCGCGGAAATAATGCTGTGGAAATTCGCAAAATGTATATTTTGCCAGCAGCAAGAGGACAAGGTTTGGGGAAATTTTTACTGCAAGAATTGGAAAGTAAAATTATCGCTTGCGGATTTGATGAAATCTGGATAGAAACTGCTAGCATTCTCAAAGAAGCTGTTAAACTGTACGAAAATAGCGGATATCTACCGACAACTGGTGTGGAGACGCAAAGGTGCGATCGGGTTTACGTAAAATCTCTAGGTATAAAAAAGCTATAATAAGGTTTGCTTTCTGTAAACAATGATTAATTTACTCAGTTTCAATCCACAACAGCAAAGAGTTGTTTGGCGAGGCATTTCTGCCTTAATCTTCTGCCTTACTTTTGTACTGATTGGTTATTTTTTGATAGCGCTGCCCCTACCCCTATTAAATACCCCAGAGTCGCGCCTAATTTTCAGCCTTCGCTGCCAAATTTTTCCGGTACTGATGTTATTTGCCGGCATAGTTGCAGTTGGTAATGGTAGATTTAGCAGCCCAGCCATCAACCCTTTAGCGAATGCCGAATCAGAAGCAATGCGGATTAATTTGCGTTATCTGAGCAACACTCTAGAGCAATTTGTGCTGTTTTTTGTAGGCAGTTTAATCCTTTCTACCTTTTTAGATACTTACAGCATCAAGCTGATTCCAATTTTGGCAACTTTGTTTGTTTTGGGAAGAATAGCGTTTTGGATAGGCTATCTCAAAGAGCCGATTGAACGAGCTTTTGGCCTGGGAGTTACTCTGTATCCTACTATTGCCGTACTAATTTATGATGCCTACCGCGTACTATTTTTCAATAGCTGAGGGAATTGAGAGTTTTTTGAAATAAGACTTATGCTTTCATTAGTCCTGTGAAACCCTAAAACTAGGAGAAAAACAAATGACTATCCCCACAGAAAACTCTCAATCTCAAAATCATGCTACCAACAAATTGCTAAACGGCCCTAAAGACCCTAGATTTGTTCAGACCGTGCGGGGAATTTTAAATCCTCTGTATTATTTAGATAATAATTATCAACGCTACGGCGACATTTTTACCAGCAAATTCAGCAACTTTCCCTTGCAAGTAGTTATCAGCAATCCTCAAGCTATTCAAGAAATTTTTACAGCCGATTCCCAACTATTTAAATCCGGTACTGTAAATCAGATAGGGCTACCATTAGTAGGATCGAATTCGTTATTTTTATTAGATGGCGCTCGACATTTGCAGCAGCGCAAACTTTTCATGCCACCTTTTCACGGTGAACGCATGAAAGCTTACGGACAAATCATCCGCGATACAACCGAAAAAGTAATTAATAATTGGACTCCTGGTAACTCGGTAATCGCGCAATCAACTATGCAGGAAATTTCTTTGGAAGTAATTTTGCACACGGTTTTCGGGCTGAGCGAAGGAGAACGCTACCAGCAAATTCAGCAACTAATTATTAATATGTTCAGCCTGTTTAGCAATCCATTAAGCGCTACCTTTTTGTTTATCAAGTCGTTCCAAAAAGATTTAGGTGCTTGGAGTCCTTGGGGAGGATTTCTGCGACAAAGACAGCGTTTAGATGAACTGCTTTATCAAGAAATTCGCGAACGCAAAAGTCAGTCTGAACCATTGGGCGAAGACATCCTGAGCTTGTTAAATTGCGCTCGTGACGAAGCAGGAGAGCCGATGAGCGACGTTGAATTGCGGGATGAATTAATGACAATCTTATTCGCAGGACACGAAACTACAGCCACAGCTTTAGCCTGGGCTTTGTATTGGATTCACTACATCCCAGAAGTCCGTGAAAAACTGCTGCAAGAACTCAATTCTCTTGATGTCAAAAATTGCGAGCCGGCGGAAATAAGTAAACTCCCGTATTTGAATGCTGTTTGTTGCGAAACGCTGCGGATTTATCCGATCCTATTTTTTGCATTTCCGCGCCTTCTGCAAGCTCCGATGCAGTTAATGGGTTACGAATTACCGAAAGGAATAATACTTTCTACCTGCATTTATTTGGTTCACCACCGACCGGATATTTACCCGGAACCTAAGCGCTTTAAACCAGAACGTTTTCTAGAAAGGCAATTTTCGCCTTACGAATATTTGCCGTTTGGGGGAGGGAACCGCCGCTGTATTGGCACGGCATTTGCAATGTTTGAAATGAAGTTAGTATTGGCGAAAGTGCTGTCACTGTACTCTTTAGAACTTGCAGAAAATCGTCCGGTTTTGCCGGTACACCGCAGTTTTACAATGGCACCCGCTGGCGGTGTGCGTTTTGTGGTAAAGAGCCGGATTTGAATCCTATCAAATCTGGTCGCTCGGGCATTAGATGATACCAATGCAACGGGTTTTAATTTATTTTTTGTTTTAGAGGAATTTCTATCGCAAATTCGGAACCTTCTCCTAATACAGAATTGTAAGAAAGCTTGCCGCCGTGTTTTTCTACTATAATAGAGTGTGAAATCGCCAATCCTAAGCCAGTTCCTTTGCCAATGGGTTTAGTAGTGAAAAACGGGTCAAACAAGCGCTTTTGCACATCTTCGCTCATGCCGGGGCCGCTGTCAGCTATCCATATGGCAACGCTGTTATTGTCGGTTACTTGGGTGCGAATCGTAATTGCGAGATTTTTGGCGGTGCGATCGGATTTCTTCATCTCCATTTCCAATGCGTCTAGCGCATTGCTCAACAAATTCATAAATACTTGATTTAACTGACCGGGATAACATTCAACTAAAGGCAAATTACCGTATTCTTTAATCAGATTAATTGTCTGGTGATCTGGTTTATGTTTCAGGCGGTTTTGCAAAATCAGCAGCGTGCTTTCAATGCCTTCGTGAATGTCAACTTGTTTCTTTTCGGCTTCGTCAAGTCTTGAGAAAGTCCGCAGGCTCAAAACTATGTCGCGGATGCGATCGGCTCCGACTTTCATAGATGCTAAAATTTTAGGTAAATCTTCAATAAGATAATCAATTTCAAAGTCTTCTCTTGCATCTAAAATTCTTGCGGTTGGCTGCGGGTATTCCTTGTGGTAAAGTTGCAGCATTTTTAGCAACTTTTGAGTGTATTCGCTGGTGTAGCTGAGATTGCCGTAGATAAAATTAACCGGGTTGTTAATTTCGTGGGCGACACCTGCTACTAACTGTCCCAAACTCGACATTTTTTCACTTTGAATTAATTGAGTTTGGGTGCGTTGAAGTTCGTGCAAAGTTTGTTCTAGCTGTTGAGTTTGAGCTTGAGCTAATCGGGCCGCTGTGCGGGTTTGGGTGTAAAGTTCGGCGTGGTCGATCGCGATCGCAATTTGAGCGACCACCGCTTGCATCAGTTCGACTTCCGATTCGCTCCAATTTCGCACGGACATAGCCTGATAGCAGGTAATCAGCCCAATATCGCCGGCAGCAGTATGAATTGGCAGCGACAGCACTGAGTTAAAATTTGAAGCCTGGAAAACTTCGCGCAATTCTACATCTTCAAAAGTGCTGACATCATCAATTCGCAGAATTTCTCGCCGCAAAATCTGTCGCACAGCGAGACTATATTTGTCGTCTACAGGATAAGTGCCAAGCATACTCGGCAAATCTGCATTCTTCGCTTCGTAAGTTACGTCCCAAACCGGAGGATTGGTGTTGGGGCGATACCAAGTGAAAATGCACCAATCTAGGTGCATCAGATTGCGAATTTCTTGAACTGCGGTTGCTAAAATTGTGTCTAAATCTAAAGAAGTGCGGATTTGGTTGGCAATTTGATTGAGCAGTTTTTCTCGCTGAGCTTGTTGTCGGAGCGCTTGTTCCGATCGCACTAAAGTTTCTTCTGCAAGTTTGCGATCGGTTAAATCTTGAAGCACTGCTTGGATAATTTTTTCATTTCCAACCTCGATGATTGTCAGCACGACTTCTGCGGGAAAATCAGTACCGTCTAAGCGTTGGTGAACCCAATCAAAACGGTGGTTTCCCCGCTCAAAGGCGAGATCCATCATTTCGTTAACCAAGCTCAAAGAATCTCTGCCGTTGGGTTGAAAATGAGGCGACAGTGTGCCTGGGTTTTTGCCGTACAACTGTTGCGGGGTAGTGCAGCCAAATAGTTTTAGGGTGGCTGTGTTGGCATCGGTGATGCCATTCTCATATAACATCAAAACAGGCAAACTGGTTAATTCGTAGAGCGATCGAAATTTGGCTTCCGACTGCTGCAATGCGGCTTCTGTTTGCTTGCGAGCGGTAATGTCGGCAACCATTGCCAAAGCGCCCACATACCGTCCCTGTTTGTCTGCCAAAGAATTAGTAGAAACCATCGCCCACAAGTCGCGGCCGTCTCGGCGACGGAACTTAAAATCGTGCTGTTCGCTAATTCCTTCACGGCGGCGGTCGAGATTGACTTGTGCGATCGCCATGCCTTCTGCATCCATGAAAGCAAAGAGCGACTCCCCGATCATTTCCTCTGGGGTGCAGCAGAGCATATCGGCCATTTTTTGGTTGACAAAAGTAGTTTTACCCTCCGCATCTATGATCCAAATTCCTTCGTCGGCTGTCTCGACAATGCACCTGTACTTTTCCTCGCTTTCCCTGAGCGCTTCTTCTGCTAATTGGCGAGCCGTAATGTTTTGAGTCATTAGCAATCCGCCGATGATTTCTTGCCGTTCGTTTCTGACTGGCAAAGCATAACCGAGGTAAACGCGATCGCTGTAAAAAATTTCTGTAACAACTGTTTCTCCTGCCAGTGCCGCCCGATAAGTTGGCTCGATATCGGCGCAAACATCTGGCTCGAATACTTCCCAGATTGTCTTGCCTTCCATCAATTCTTTGGAAAGCCCCACTGCTGCTAATTCTGTACCTTCTACCAGCGTGTAGCGCATTTCTGGATCGAACAAAATCACCGCACCGTTAGGAAAGTTGCTTGCCATAGTGCGGTAAAGCTGTTCGCTTTTTTGCAGTGCTGCTTCTGCAAGTTTGCGATCGCTAGTGTCAACTACAACGGCACCGATACCGATCGCTTCGCCATCTTTGTCGAGCAGGGGAAAATAAGAGCCTGTCAGGTGTCGGACCAACCCCGGTTGTCTTGGATTGTCACAACTCATCTCGATGTTAATTAGGGGTTGTTTCGTTCTCAAAATTTGTTCGTACAAAGGCTCTACCATTGGAGCGATATTCGGCAATATTTCGCGTACAGTCTTGCCGATGTGCTCTGCTGGACTCAGGCAATTTATTTCTGCTAAAAATTGATTAATTTGCACGTACCGCAGTTGGGAGTCCAAAATGCAAAGTCCTGTCGGTGCCTCCTTAAAAAAGGCATCAAATAGTGCTTGTCTCTGTGCTAATTCTTGTTCTAAAGCTTTGCGAACGCTGAGATCTGTTAAATAGCAAATCATCCCGACAACTTCTCCCGTGTTGTCTTTCAATAGCGAAAGCATCAGGTGCGAGTAAAAATTTTCTCCCGATTTACGGCGTGTTATAACTTCTATTTCAGGCTCGCCTTTTTTTTGTAGCGGTTTGATGACTTGCTCTAACAAAAATTCGTGTTGTTCTGGCGAGTAAATTAGAGAAATGTGCTGTCCGATAGCCTCAGTTTTTTGATAGCCGTATAACTTTTGGGAGGCTTGATTCCAAATGCTGATCGAGCCGTCCATATCTGTAGAAATCACCGACTCCTGAATTTGGTCGATAATTTGACTTTGGAGACGCAATTTTTCTTTTGTCTGTTCCAATTCGGCGATTTTTTCTTCGAGTAGTTTCTGAGTTTTTGCCAGTTCGGCAGTTTGCTTTGCGAGCAATTTTTCTAGATGTGAATTGCTGTGCGGCGGGGCTGATTCCAGCGGCTCACTATTTTCATGCTGAGGATTAAAAATTTCTTCAGCACTCAGCCAAATCGCGCACTCTCCCTCTGTTTCAATTGCCCGCTCGGAAACTCGCACGGGTACGAGATGGTTGTTTTTATGTTTGTATGCTGCTTCGCACAGGTGCGTGTGGCTATTTTTTGCTTGACATTCTAGATATTTTTCTGGGCGCGCGCAGTGTGTTTGCTGAATTTCCCAGTAGTTGAGGTGGAGAGTTTCTGCAACTGTGTGGCCGATAATACTTGCAAAAGCTGGATTTACGTCGAGAAAAGTCCCGTCCGTCCGGCACAATGCCAACCCGATCGGGCACAGTTCTAACAATTGGCGGCGGGAGCGATCGCGCTTGGCTTTTCCTAACTGGCTTTGCATCTGACATAGCTGGGCTTGAGTTATTTAATTATATCTTTTTATATTGTTCATTGCTGTGACTTTTATCCTTCATTAAGCAAGAGAGAAGAAGGAAGAAGGAAGACTTCCTTCTTCCTTCTATTAATCGCGGGCAATACCTTCAGCTCGGGCCGCCAACTGTACTGCACCGGCGACAGCAATTGCAACTCTTTCGTCAAAAACAGACGGTATAATGTGCTCTTTGTCAAGCTGGGAAGGGCTGACTAAAGAGGCGATCGCGTAAGCTGCTTCCAAATACATACTGGGCGTAATCGTGGCAGCTTTGCAGTCCAAAGCACCTCGAAATATCCCCGGAAATGCCAAAACATTGTTAATTTGATTCGGGTAGTCGCTGCGTCCGGTGGCAATGATTACCCCATCATCCACAATTAATTCTGGCTGAATTTCGGGAATGGGATTTGCCATTGCAAAAACAATGGGATTCTCGGCCATCGAACGCACCATCGAGCGGGTGAGCACGCCTGGGGCGCTGACCCCTAAAAATACATCGGCACCGGCGATCGCATCTTCCAAAGTACCGCTCGAAGGCACAGCAAATTCTAGTTTTTCTGGGTTCATATCCGTGCGGTCTTGGGAGAGGACGCCTTTGGAGTCGCACATGATGATGTTTTCCGCACCTGCTTTACGCAGCAACCGCGCGATCGCGACTCCTGCCGCACCGGCTCCGTTAATCACGATACACACTTCTGCTATGGATTTTTTCACGAGTTTCAAGGCATTAATTAATGCTGCCAAACTGACAATCGCAGTGCCGTGCTGGTCGTCGTGAAAAATCGGAATATCTAAGGTTGCCCGCAGTCTTGCTTCGATTTCAAAGCAGCGGGGAGAAGAAATATCTTCGAGGTTAACGCCGCCAAAAACCGGGGCGATATTCTGCACTGTGCGAATAATTTCCTCGGTATCTTGGGTATTCAAACAGATAGGAAAGGCGTCAATACCTGCAAATTCTTTAAATAGCATGGCTTTGCCTTCCATGACTGGCAGTGCGGCGGCAGGGCCGAGGTTTCCCAGTCCCAAAACAGCGCTACCGTCAGTAACAATGGCAACAGTATTTTGTTTGATTGTGAGGTTGTAAACTTGTTCGGGGTCATTGGCGATCGCAGTGCAGATGCGGCCGACTCCAGGGGTGTATGCCATTGCCAAATCTGACTGGCGTTTGAGGGAAATTTTGCTAATTACGCTGATTTTTCCGCCGCGGTGCAAGTTGAAAGTGCGATCGTACACGTCCATCACTTTGATATCCGGCAGCGCTTTCACTGCTTGGAGTATTTCTTCGTTGTGCTCGGTGCTGTAAGCATCGACTGTGATATCGCGAACGCTAGTGGCGCGGGTTTGCTCGATCAAGTCAATTTGGCCGCAGTTGCCGCCGACAGATGCGATCGCGCTGGTAACTCTTGCCAGCATTCCCGGCTGGTTCGGCAGAGCAACCCGAATTGTTAAACTAAAGCTGGGGTTTGGTGTCAGTTTTACCATGATGCCTTGATTTCAGATTTGAGAATTTCAATCTTAGATTTTATCGCCAATGTTAGGCATAAAATTTAATAATTCAAATTTTCAACTTAAATTTCTAACAAATTCTCTGAGCCTGTGATACGATCGCTCTGCACTGCCAAGGGTGTCGCTGGGAAACTCATCTTTTTTTGAGTTGAGCTTTGCTTTGTGTATAGCTTGTGACTCGCCCACAAACAGCCTATTTTCTGTCAACTTCGCCGCGAACCGCGAATAGGAAGCGCGGGGCTAGAAACCCGGTTTCTGAGGTAAACGTGCGTAAGTCCGATCTATTTTTGAGAATATTTCTGCTTATTCTGAACACGAGCAGATATTTCGCAAAACTCTATTTTCCAGCGATACCGCCTAATTTCTGCTGCTGTCTTTTGAAGCGAGACACCCAGGAGAGTTGATGCGGCTGTTTGGTGGCCTTTATTGAGAAGGTAAAAAGTAGATGCACGGCTGTTTTAGCCGGCAGGTAAAAATCTGATCGACTGACAAGCGGGCATTTGATATATCTTTTGCCTGCTTGTTTAACACTTACCAAGGATTGCGAGTGCAACCTTGTAAACGATCTAATTACCTGCACGCTTTGCCCGATAATTCCAGGGAGTGTAACTAACAGACAATCTACCCCGCGCCGGCACAGGAACAGGTTCAGCCGAACCGTGCACAGTTGCTGGTTGCTAACTGTCAATTTTATCGATCGGCCGCAGCATCGGCACATATAATAGTAAAGAATTTGCAAGCCAGACAATCCGGGGGAACTTTTTCTAAGTCTTGCAGATCGACCGATTTCTCTGCTTCGCTGCCGGCGGGAACTATGCACAGGGCAACTTGTCCGACTCCAGCCATGAGTTCGGCAACTCGCTCCAAAATACTGTCGATTTTTTCAATTAGTTGCTCTGCTGCATCCAGATTTGGCGCGATAATGAAAAAGGTTTTGACTCCATCGGGACAGGGGGCGAAGCCGAGGGTACAGTCTCGTAATAGTGCTTCGGTGGAGAGACTGAAACCGTTGTAGAAGCGATCGATTACTGCTTGATAAAAGGCTTGGGTCAGAGAACGATCGCCAAAAATAGGTTGAGATAACATAACTACTTCCTTTCGTAGGATTTTTGGGGGCTTTGAAAAAATTTTAACATACCTTAATGTAAGCGATTTAACAAAATGATCTAGCGATCGAGATCATGGACTAGATGTGATAATTTTAAATTTGTGTAGCGATCGCAACTGTGATAAAATGTACTCTGTGATATTACTGCCAGTGCTTTCGATCGCATCACCAGCTTAAAGCTAAGTACAAAATTTCCTAGTAGTTGGGGAGAGGGGGAGAGGGCCAGAGGGAGAGAACCAGAGGGAAATTACCTAAGTAGTAAGAGTATTATTGGCAAAAAGTGCTTAATCTAGAGTTTAAAATAAACATCCAATCAAAATATTCAAGATGAACTCGATCGCCCAACAGTTAAAAGCAAAATTTGAAAAAGCATTCACCGCTGCATTCGGCGAAAGTTATGCAGGTGCAGATCCGATGCTAGCCGCCGCCAGCAATCCCAACTTTGGGGACTTTCAGTGCAACGCGGCGATGAGTTTGGGGAAAAAGTTAGGAAAGCCCCCAAGGGCGATCGCCTCGACAATCATCGAAAACCTAGATATTACTGACATCTGCGAAACCCCAGAAATCGCCGGGCCAGGTTTTATCAATTTGAAGCTGAAACCGGCTTATTTGGAAGCGCAAATTAGTGCGATCGCCGCAGACTCGCGTTTGGGGATTGAACCCGCGAAAACGCCTCAGACAATCGCGATCGACTTTTCGAGTCCGAATATAGCCAAAGAAATGCACGTCGGGCACTTGCGATCGACAATCATCGGAGATGCGATCGCCCGTACCCTCGAATTTCAAGGCCACGACGTACTCAGAATCAACCACATCGGCGACTGGGGCACCCAATTCGGAATGCTGATCGCATACTTGCGCGAAGTTCACCCCGAAGCCCTCACAACCGCTGACGCCCTAGATTTAGGAGATTTAGTCGCATTTTACCGCCAAGCAAAACAGCGCTTTGACACTGACGAAACCTTCAAAGAAACCGCCCGCCAAGAAGTAGTAAAACTGCAAGCAGGCGCAGAAGACACCCGCCGCGCCTGGAAATTGCTGTGCGATCAATCGCGCCGCGAATTCCAAGTAATCTACGACTTGCTCGATATCAAATTAACCGAACGCGGCGAATCGTTTTACAATCCTCTATTGCCCGCTGTAGTCGAAGATTTAACCAATCTAGGTTTGCTAGTTGAAAGTGACGGCGCGAAATGCGTTTTTGTAGACGGTTTCACCAACAAAGAAGGTGAACCCCTGCCGCTAATCGTCCAAAAAACCGACGGCGGGTACAATTACGCCACAACAGATTTAGCAGCAGTGCGCTACCGCATCCAAAAAGACAATGCAAAGCGCATAATTTACGTCACAGATTCAGGACAAGCCAACCATTTTGCCCAAGTATTTGCAGTAGCCAGAAAAGCCAATTGGATTCCTGAAGATGTCGAAATTGTCCACATTCCCTTCGGTTTGGTATTGGGAGAAGACGGCAAAAAACTCAAAACTCGTTCTGGGGAAACAGTGCGGTTGCAGGATTTGTTAGATGAGGCGATCGTCCGCGCCACCAAAGATTTGGAAGACAGATTGGAAGATGAGAAAAGACACGAAACTCAAGAGTTTATAGCTAACGTAGGTCGAGTAATTGGTTTGAGTGCGGTTAAGTATGCCGATTTAAGTCAAAACCGGGCGAGCAATTACACTTTTAGTTACGATAAGATGCTGGATTTGAAAGGAAATACAGCACCTTATATGCTCTATGTTTGCGCGCGCGTGCACGGAATTAGCCGCAAAGGTGAGATTGATTTCGAGAATTTAGATGCTAGTGCGAAAGTAATTTTGCAGTCGGATGCGGAGTTAGTTTTAGCCAAGCATTTATTGCAATTTAGTGAAGTTATAAATGCTGTTGAGGGTGATTTGTTGCCGAATCGGATTTGTCAGTATTTGTTTGAATTGAGTCAAAAATACAATCAATTTTACGAACAGTGTCAGGTGTTGAAATCTGAGGAACCGTTGCGGACTTCGCGGTTGATTTTGTGCGATTTGACGGCGAGGACTTTGAAATTGGGTTTGGAGTTGTTGGGGATTAAGGTATTGGAAAGAATGTAATTTTTGAACCCCTTTGCACTCACGCACCGCCCCAAGTCTTGAACTATACCGATGCAACCAGAAATCATATTACCCAAAATCAGGACAGGGCACTGCCGTGTCCCTACAATTAATCGGGCGATGGTTACATCTCTCATCAAGTGTTCATGATTATTTTGGGGTAGGGAAACGGCACTGCCGTGTCCTCGGTTGCCGTGTTTTCGATGATTATATCCGATCGTTGAAATTCATCAGCAAAGTAAACCTTAATTGAAAGAGAATCATATTATTTACGGTTGTTTCTGAATGATTAAACCACAGAGGGCGCAGAGGGTGCTGAGTCAGAGAAAAGAGAGATGAATAATTCCGATACCAACGGATTTGATATCACTTTGCATCAATTTCTGCCCACAGTTCAGAAAGCGGTACAGTCTCTCCTGTCATTGCTTCGTGCCATCCTTGACGAAAATAGTCTTCGGCTGACTTCAGCGGTTCATGCAAGAACAATAACGCGAACTCGGTGGCATGCAAATTTCGCTAATTGCGCTAGAATTTATTCTCAACTTCCTGTAGTTATAACAGTTGTTATGTCATTGCTTTTACTTTTTGTGACCTTGGGGTCTAGTTAATTGTAGCGCATCTCTAAAATCGAGCATTTACGGCTTTTTGTTAACAATTAAGGTCTCCAAGACGCCTTTAAACATTGTTACGACAATTTGGCGATCGTTATCTCTGACAAAAATCTCGTAATTGGGAATTGAGTTAATTTCAATTAACCAATATGCTCCGTTTTTATCTAGTGCTATGTCAAGCCCAGCATAATTAATCGCCATTTCAGCAAAAACAGGTTTAACAAAATCTTCAATCTCCGACATGAGAGTGGGGTTAATTATATGTTTGGCTTTTGCACCTTCCCAGTGCAGCGGGCTTAAATTCCCCGCAAATTTAGCCTGAGATTTGTCTTTCTCGTACAGCAAAACTAGCTTTTCTTTGCAGAAGACAGCCCGATATTCGTGGGCTATTTCGATGTATTCTTGAGCTAGCGCCACATAGTCATAATTTTTGCTGTCGATGTTAAATATAATTTCTAGGGCTTCTTGAATTTGCTCTCTAGTTTCACACAAAAAAACATTGTTGCCGCCAGCACCGCTATTTCTTTTGAGAATCATCGGCAGAGCGAAATTTTTGTTTACTTCTAAAACTATTGATTCAATATCTGGTAAAGTCAAATACTTTTTATACTTCTCCTGGTAGTGAGGCGAGACAAAAGCGAGAGTTCTGGGAGTATTTATTTTGCCGTTTAATATTTGATAAGTATATTCTTTGTCTTTAAAAATCTGTGCAATTGATGGGCTGTTAAATGGCATACTGTAATTTACAAAATAATAGTTTTCCCCTCTATGTTTGATTCTAATCAAGTTTTGGGAAGGATGCAGGATTTCGTAAGGGATATTTAATTCTTGACAAGCTGCCAGCAGGAGTTCAATATTGGTTAGCATAAAATGCAATTTCAATTGGGAATTTTAACTTTAGTATACACCATTACTCAATATCCCGCCACTCGCGAGCATCCACAAATCTCGACAAATGCCCCACATTTGTTGTAGCAATAACAACCTCTTCTCCACCTTCACCAACCAGCAAACCTTGAGCCGCTAAAATCACATCTCCATCAAGTTCTTTCGGGTCTGCAGTCGGGATTCCTGCTTGACGGGATTCGGCCCACAACTGAGCAGCCTTGAGTATTGTAGGTGTCGTTATTGGCAAGTATTCAAGCCTCTCTTTCCAGTCATCAAGCCGTCTAACTCCTGCCAGTTTATTTGCACGCAGCAACTCTCGCCTCACCTCATAGTCGGCTATCTCAGGTAAAATCACCCTGTAACCTTTGAGCAACAAAGAGCGCACCCACATCCGACATTCCACTGTCACAGCCGACCCTTTGGGATTTGTTAATGTTCCTAAAGGGCCAGCATCTAATAATACAATCATTGTTTTTGAAATAAAAGTCGCTGGGATGACAGGCGGTCTTCATCTAATACTTTTTGCAAGTATTCAAATGTCTCTGTCTGTTCCTCAGCGTCTCCTTCTTCTGCCCATTTATCTAACCACTCAATTGCAGCTAGATTTATCTCCATTTGTTCTTCTTTTGTTCGGGAAGGAAGCACAGGTGATGGATTTTTATTGACTAAATTTAGCCAATAAGTTAACCGCCGATCTACTACTTCCGTAATTATCGCTTTCAGTTCTTCAACGGTTAAGTCCGATACTCGTTTGGTTGGGAGAATTATCGCTTGCAGTTCTTCAACTGTCAAGTCTGCTACTCGTTTTGTTTCCATTTGGCAGCCTCATTATTTCAATCTAATTTTAAATATCTGAGATTGGAGAACCGATCGCAATTCTCTCATCTCAAATTTCATCAAATTTTATCCAAACAACCGCTGCTGCCCGTTGGCCGCATCTTTCCCGGCATAAATCTCGCGCGTTCCCTTGGGAATGTAAATCCAATCGAATTCTTGCAAGCGGTTTGTCAAATTGGAAATGCTCACTCCCAATTCATCTCTCATTTTGTATAAATGCGACCACTTAGTTAAATCGCGTCCCTGTCTTTTTTCCTCCAAAATACACCGAGGCATCAACAAACAGCTTGCAAAATATTGCGCTTGCCATTCGATCGACAAAACCTTATTATCAGCACTCGCACCCCGACAAACAAACGGTTCCTCGACATCAGACGCCGTTTTTCCTTCATTGCCTAAGTTTGATTCCAACTGTTCCACAGTCCCGTCTGCTTCGTCTTGATTGACGTGTAGCACCCAGTGTCCGATTTCGTGGGCGATCGTCGATTCGATGAAGCCCGGCGGTTTTTCGAGAATCTGTTCGTTGATTTCGATTAACCGCTGCTGCGGCAAAATCCTCGCGGCGATCGCACCTTCTTCATCCGGCTCAATGCACTCCCAAACTACGCCCAAATCCAGAAAATCAGCAACCGTTGTCGCATCAAAAGGCCATCTCGGAGCAAAATTTTGCGTTTTCTGCATCTGCATCAAGATGTCATTTGCCAAACGCTCGATCGATTCTTTGGGATAGAAGCAATACGGCTTAAAAATACTCACTATGAGGGGCCTCTCTTACGCTTCAAAAGACTGTTTGAGCCAATCTGGATTTTCTTGCATCCGGCGGAAAAGAGCCTGCATTTCCTTCGGATTCTGCTTCAGCAGCGCTTCGTACTGCTGCGGCAGCCTCCCCGCCAGGAAAATCAATTCCTCTTCGTTTATGTCTAGATTCCGCGCTAATGCTCGGATTACGTCCTCTTTTGGCGCATAATCGGCTCGATCGTTCTCCAACTTCGACAAATAAGTAAAGTCCACACTTAGCATACCCGCTAGCTCACGTTGTGAGTAAGCTTTGTCCTTGCGAGCTTGACGGATCAGTCTTCCAAATGTTTGTTCCACGGTTTTTTGCCTCCTGACAAGCATTCTAGCCTGTTTTGATGAAAAGTTCAACAAAACACTTGACGGGAAAATCAACCCGCGCTACCATGAGGTTAGTTGACGGTTTAATCAACTAAGTTAACCGCCCTGGTAGGGTCAAAAGGCGAAATTATCCCAGCAAACACGCTACAGATAGCGCCTTTAAATTCAGAGGAGTGAGAAGCGCTGGGCGTCAAAACGCTTGTACGCAGCAAATAAGGAGGAGCAGATCGCAAATGCTGAGAACCTGGACAGACACGCATTACAAGCTCGAAGACGATGACTGGCTATACATCGCCACCCACGAAGAACAAAGCTCAGCCTCACTGGTTTGTCCCGGCTACGCGCGGGATGGCGAAGGCTTCAGCATCCACTTCACCCCAGCGCACTTAGAAACGTTAGAGCATTTGCTCGCCGCGCTGCGGATTATCAAAGCTCAACAAGAGGCGATGCTTGAGTATACCTATCCAGAACCAAAAGCGACAACACATCTCATTAGGTAATCGAAGTTCTGCCACGAGCAATGTACGAGATTTAACGGATTACCAATTACCAATTCCCTGTAAAGCAGCAATAAAGAAATAAGGAAAAACGAACAATGACTAAAACACAAGAAAGACCTACATTTTCAGTATTTGGTGCCAAACCGAGCAATGCTTTGCTAGTACCAGAAATCCCGATCGCAGTACGTAACAATTGCCAATCGGGCCAATGGGCGATCGGCGATACAGACTACGGTTCCAAGTGTTCCATGACAATCCTCAAATTTTCCAAATTCTTCGGTTCCCTCGGTCAAACTTCCCACACACTGTGGGGTCAACTGTGGTTTGTCGCAGAAAGTGGCGAATTGCCGCAAGGAGTTGTCATGGTGACATACATCAAAAACCGCAGCTTGAACGATTTTAACCGCTTGGTAGCATCAGTTCAATCTCGCGGCGTAGAGCCTGCAACCGGGATTTTTATTCCCGAATTTGTCAAACATTCAGGTCAAAAACCAGACGAGAGCGGAGTAGTAAAACCGATCAACTACTACAGCTTGAAATGGTCTTGGAACGAGCGGAAAGATTGGGCGGTTATCGACCAAGCCGCAGCAGTTTTGTCAGATTCTAGCAATCAATCGCGGATGATTGACTTAGAAGGAACAAAAGCTATGGTGTGTTTAGATAACCTGCCGGCGCAGCAAGTGGCGTGCTTGATGGCTGCTCACGCTAGCGGTGAAAACGATGCTATGGCTTTGAATTCCAACGGCGGTATGTCGCTACCGCCAGCCGAAGAACAATTAACTGCTGACTTGTTCTAATTTTGTTGTAAAGGCGCGATTAAATCGCGCCTTTACCATAACTGTTACCACAGACTGAAATGAAGAAATTAACCAACCTGAAAACCAAACCAAACCTGCAAGAAAGCCGTTTGAAAGAGAATCTTGAGCTGCTAGACCAAATTCGGACAGACGCAGTTAACGACATCGAAAGTCTCACCGAAGACTTCCAACACATGACTTTAGTTGCCGAATCAGTCCAGCGGAATTACCGAGCTTTGTTAGCCGAAAATCAATTGCTAAAAGGTACACTTTTGAGTATAATTGATGAGTGCGATTGCAGGGAAGGAAATCGGTGCGATCGCTGCTGGAAAATTCTCAAAACTCTAGCCAGCGCCAATCCCGAAGAAAAATCCGATGCCGCCAGAAAATACCAAGCCATTCTCAGCCAACTCCGCAACTCACAATAACTGAAAACGTCTCAATCAAAAGTCTCGAAAAGTTAGAATCAGGAGAAAAAGCATTATGACACTAGCACCTGCCAAAGATAGCAAAGCCCAAATTTTGCAAAACTTTCAGCAGATTTTAGCCGACAAAAAAAAGATCGAATCCAAAGTCGAAACCAAAGAACAGTCAGCCGAAAAAGCCAAAAACAAACAAGTCCTCGAAGTCGCTTCCACCTACACAATTGACAGCATCGTCAAAGGCTTGGCAGACTTGCAATTAGATTTCGGCAGCATCACCAGCGGACTTTCCGAAAAACTGAAGGCGGAATCTTCAAAATTAGACGAATTAAAACGCGCGATCGAAATTGAAGCCGAACAATTGCAAGAGTTGCAGCAAATCAGAGTTGTAGCAGACGCCCTCCACATTTTAACTCAAGAGCACCGAGAAAAATTGACCCTGCTCGAACAAAACAGCGCCAACCAGCGCGAAATTATCGAAAAAGACACGACCCAAAAGCGCAAGGTTTGGGAAAAAGAACAGCAAAAATTTGATGCAGCATTTCAAGAAGAAATTGCACTCATAACTAAAAACCGTCAGGAAGAAACAGCAGATTACCAATACGAATTACAGCGCACCCGCAAAATCGAAACCGACGAATACGAAGAAACGAAGCGCAAACTAGAACGGCATTTGCAAGAATCTACCCGCGAAAAAGAAAAAAATTGGGTGGAACGGGAAAAAGTCCTCAGCGACAATCAAGCGGAGTTTGAAGAGAATCAAAGAAAAGCCGCCGGATTTGAACAAGAACTAAAACAGGCTTATGTCAAAGCCAAAGAAGAAGCAATTCAAGAAGTTTCCCGCGAAGCTAAAGTCAAGGCAGATTTAGTGGATAAAGAATGGGAAGGAAGCAAGCAGGGATATGAATTGAAAGTGCAATCTCTACAGCAGACAATTGGGCGACAAACCGAACAAATTGCCGAAATTTCCGCGCAACTGCAAGCCACGATGAAGCAAGCGCAAGACTTGGCAATGAAAGCTTTTGCTACCAAAGCTTAAGGTTTGTAGCTCAATTTTTGATAAGAAGCGGCGGTTGAAACCGTTACTACACAAACAAAGTCCGCCGACGCGGACTAACAGAGTTAGGAGATGAAAGCGATGGCGAGAATGAATGACAAAAATACGAAGGCTGAAATATTAGAAGCTTACAAACAGTTGGAAAACGAAAAAAATGCCCTACATTTGCAACTGAAGCAGCTTAATAACGATCAACCTGCCAATGTTTATCAATCAGAAAGTGCAGTCAAAGAACTAGCAATAGCGACAGCAAAAAAAGCAATGAATTTAACTGAAAGCAAACAAAAAATGCAGTCTACAATCGACAATTTGATTTTGCTGCAATTTGGCTTTGGTGGCGCTGTCAGCGAGTTGTCTGAAAAATTAACTTCGGAAGCTGCTAAAGTCGAAGAATTGCGGCGCACCGTGGGTGAGGAAATTCAACAACTGCAAGAGTTGCACAGTTTAGAAGATGTTGCAGAAGATACGCTGGACAATTTAATTCAACAGTACGAAGAAAGCGCGAAAACTTTTGCTGGCGAACTCAGCGAACAGCGCGAAACTGTTGAACAGGAATTGTTGGAACGCCGGCAAGCTTGGGAAAAAGAGCAGGAACTCCAAAAGTTGGCAGTTAAAGAACGCAATGAGAATCACCAAAAAGCTCGCGAGCGGGATGAAGAGTTGTATGATTACGATTTGAATCTTCAGCGAAATCTGGACATCGAAGAATACGAACAGCGCCAGCAAACGCTGTACAAAGAAATTGAAGAATTTAAGCAGGAACAGGAGAAACAGTGGGCAGAACGCGAAAAATTTCTTTCGGAACGAGAAAAACTTTATGCTGAGGTTAAAGCTAAGGTAGAAGCTTTCCCGAAAGAACTGGAAGCTAATATCAAGAACGGGAAAGATAACGGCCGCAATATTGGCAATTATCAAGCTAAAGTTAAGGCGGATTTGTCTGCTAAAGATATCGAAGGGCAAAAGCAAAATTATGAACTGCAAATTCAAGGGATGTTGCAGACAATTCAAAATCAAGATGAGCGCCTTGCTAGCTTGTCGAAACAACTGGATTCTGCTTTGAAACAGGTTCAAGATTTGGCGGTGAAGGCGATTGAAGGTGCATCGAATTTGAGTTCTTTCCAAGCAGTGAGGGAAATTGCGATCGAACAAGCGAAGACTCAGCAAAAAAATAAGTAATCCGTAGCGCTTTTAGGAGCTAATTAGGTTGCTTTAGATACCCGATTTCTTGAAGAAGTCGGGTATTTGGGTATTGAAGGGAGAGATTTTTGCGATCGCCCGCGAACTGTGCAAAAATATAAGTATTTAGGATTAGGACAACTGCTATGCTTGATACTAACTACTTCGATCCGCGCGACATTCCTATATATTCTATCCCTGAAGCAGCGCAATATCTCAGGCTGCCGAAGGATAGGTTGCGATCTTGGGTTAAGGGCTGGTCTTCGGAAACAAAAGCGGACAAGCCCTTCTTTGAGCCACTGATTAAGTTACCTCACCCCAACAATTTTGAACTGCTTCCCCAGTCCAAAACTACACTACTTTCTTTCACAAATTTGGTAGAGGCTCATGTCTTGATTGCCATTTTTAAGGCTACTGGCTTCTCCCGAAAACAACTTAGCACTGAACTCGACTACATCAACAGTCATCTTTCGACTCCTCAATTATACGGTGGAATTGAGTTTCAAATCGAGGGAATACCTCTTTTGTTTGAGAGATTCGGACAGAAGCTTGCAGCATCTGACAGGGAAAAGGAAGCAAGACAGATTCTAAAAACTTATTTCGATCGCATTGTACGAGATGAAGCTGGATTACCCCTCAAACTCTACCCTTTCACGAAGCTACCAGGTGCGGACGAACCTAAAACAGTGATGATTGACCCCAGAATCTCCTTTGGCCGCCCAGTTTTAGCTGGAACTGGCATTCCCACAGCTATACTGGCGGAACGTTACAAAGCTGGGGATTCCATCGATGAACTTGCCGAAGACTACAATTGCGATCGGCTCCAAATTGAGGAAGGTATTCGCTGCGAACTTCCGCTAGTAGCAGCATGAATGAGATATTTTTCATAGACAGATGTTTAGGAACGAAACTGGCAGATTCACTCCGAAATGTGGGGGCTACAGTAGAAATTCACCAGGATTATTTTCTTCCAGATAGCAGGGATGAGGATTGGCTGAGGGAAGTTGGAAAGGACAATTGGGTGGTATTAACAAAGGACAAGAAAATCGCTACCCGTCGTTTGGAGTTATTAGCCGTGGCTCAAGGCGATGTAAGGCTTTTTGCATTTGCGGACGGCGATGTTTCTGGAGTTGTAGTGGCACAAGCTTTTGTAAATGCCTTAGAAAATATGCGAGGATTTATGCGGGGGAATCCAGCTCCTTTCATCGCTAAGGTGCACCAGTCGGGTATGGTAAAGTCCTGCAAGAACCGAAAAGAACTTTTGAAAATGCTCCCTAAAACCACATCCCAAATCAATCTCCCTTAGTCCAGTTTCCAAACTGTCTACTCCCCCCATTCTTTCAAGAGCCTCAAACCCTATCTACAGCATTATAATTTTTAGTCAAAAGCCCGATCGCACTGTTCACTTATCCAAACTGTCCCTTCCTCTCCTGACCGCTTCACTCACGCTATCTATTCTTTAAGTTAATCAACCAAAAGATATATTTGATCTAGAGGCACTATGCAGAAACAAATCATACGCCAAAAAGATACTAATGCTTGGATACTTCAGTGCTGGGTTTCTTTTATTCTTGCCATTTCCGCAACTACTGTAGGTATCATTTATTTACAGGTAGACCCCTGGCAAAAAGCTTTTATGGGTATGGGTTTAACTTTTTCTGTCGGCTCGTCTTTTACTTTAGCAAAAACCATTCGCGATAACAACGAGGCAACAACATTAACTGCCAGAATCGACGAAGCTAGAGTTGAGAAAATTCTCGCTGAACACCATCCTCTCAAATAAATTTAATTATACAATGTATATAAAAAACAGCCCGGGCGGGCTGTTTTTGTTGTTTGAGCCACAGGTTTCAAGCTGCGGATGGGAATTGGGGATTTCAATTGCTACCTTTGAACTTACGATCGCCCAATTTAGCTTTTTTCCGCTGGCGACCACGGGCCCGAATCGTCGCATACTCAAGGGGAAAGCCAACGACAGGAATCACCTGATCCTTGCGTTCTTCTTCCAGATTCTTGAGTTCGGTGTAATCAACCCAGTGAATGCAATTCACCGGACAAGTGTCGATCGCCTCAGCAATCAACTCTTCAGAATCCCCGTCTTGTCGAACTACGCGCGATCGACCGTAATCCGGTTCAATATAAAAAGTATTGCGAGCAACGTGAGCGCAGTGCTTGCAGCCAATGCAGGTAATCTCATCAACATAGACACCTTTTTGGCGCAACACGCCGCCCAATTCCGGTTCCAAACCAGAGCGATCGGGCGCATCCCGCAAAAAACCTCCCAACTCCGGCTCTAAACCAGAGCGATCAATTGCTGTATCTATTCCGAGTCCAGAAAGCTCAGACATTTAGACCCCCACAATAGTAAATAAGTCCGCGCAGGCGGACTTTGATGAGACAAGATTGCAAAAATCTCGAAAAATTATTAAGCGCACCAGCGTTGCACCACCAAGCGGAGCGAACCGTCTTGATTTTGCTTTTGCTCAGAAATTTGGAAACCCTGCTTAGCGCTTTCATTCACCACAGTATGGTAAGCGTAGCGCTGAGTCACCTTATTCAGAAAACGGTCTACAGACCAAGCTTGCTGCCAAAACTGCAAGTCAGCCACCAATTCATACTCAGTCCCGTTCCAGCTAAAACCTACGTCGTAGCCGTTTTCTTGCTCAATCACCACCTCAGCGGTGCTGGTTAGGCCGCGATAGCCGCGCACCTCAGTCGGGCCCGACTTCCAGTCGATACCCAAGTCAGTTAAAGCAGCTTCCAAAGAATTCAAATTGCGGATCTGGGTCTTAATTTGGCTAAAGTGTGACATGGTGATTCCCAAAAAATTTAAGTGAACTCAACAAAAAAAATTACCAATCGCTAAAAGCCACTTGGGCCGTCGCTTCGGCTGACTGATGCAGCGCTTGCGTGAAATATTCAGATGTTGACTCTTGATGAAGCACCACGCCGAGCTGAGCTTCAATTGCAGCCGTTACCTCAGCGCAGGAAGCACCGACAATGCCGGTGACAGTTTCCTGTACGCGGCCATCTGGATAGATCACAAACTCTAGTGTTTCCATAATCCGGGCTGACTGAATAGGAATAGTGAGATCAGACACCGACACCAGCAAGCCAGGGACGATGCCTCCTGAAGTAGCTTCTTGAGAGTTGGCTGACTGACAAAGCGCTATATCAATTTTGACGAATTGATAGGTTTTGAGTCACAACTTAACAGAAGTTATTAATAGGTAGAAGCAATACATCAGTTGTATGTAAAGTTTCGCGTAGATCGTGACATCAGTCAAGTCATACATGAGTGGCGAATATTAGCAAGGGCTATTGGGGATCGATCGCGGGGGAGGGAGGATAGATCGCGAGATAGTAGGCCGAGGGTAAGGTGCCGTGTGCTTCGCCCTACAGATAGTAAGCTGTTGGGCATCTAAATTTTATGTTTCGGGCGGGCGGGACACCCCACAAGAATTCTATCGAAAGTGACGACGGTAAAACTTAGATGCCTCTGGGTTCATCTGTTCTTAAGTTTTGTAAACGTAAAATACGATCGCGCTTTAGATACCAACTTCTTAAAAAAGTCGGGGTTCTGGGTATTCTGTTTTTCCTGCGTAATTACTTATCAATTAGTCTTAATTAATAATCCTGGCTTA
Organism: Microcoleus sp. K4-B3; assembly: GCF_036704615.1. Classification (NCBI taxonomy): domain Bacteria; kingdom Bacillati; phylum Cyanobacteriota; class Cyanophyceae; order Oscillatoriales; family Microcoleaceae; genus Microcoleus; species Microcoleus sp. K4-B3. The sequence continues at coordinate 18,610 of NZ_JAUBSF010000015.1, read as the reverse complement.
TCTAGATTGTCAGTCTAAAATCGATCGAATTACGCAGGATTATCTAAGCAAGAGAGAAAACCTGGCTTTAACGATCGGAGTAGTTGAGCAAGGGCATCATTACATCAAAGGATTTGGCAAGCTCAGCGACACCGTTTCTGCTATTCCTAAATGCTGGTACAATTTACGAAATCGCTTCCGTAACTAAACTATTTACAGGAAAAGTTCTGGCTAAATTAGTGAATGATAGCAAGGATGATTTCTCAGTAGATGAAATAGGGATAACGATATTAATGTAACTAGCTTCACCGTAGTGCCAGCTAATACATTGAGAACCTCTGTAAAAAATAGTTTAATGAGTTACTGGTAGGGGTTAAGGTGCATAATGCACACCCTACAGTATTAGTTTGTGAGTAAGTCCTGTTACCATAAAATCCTAATTAGTATTCTCTAAGATAAAGATTATTCAAATTGATTGATGATAATTGTTGCCGGAACCGTAACCGTTCTTTTAAGCAACCTGTGCCATGACGTGCCGCAGCGGAATCTGTACTATAAACTCAGTGCCCTTCTCCAGAGTGGAATCACACTCAATCTTGCCGCCGTGTTTTTCAGTGACGATTTGATGACTGATCGACAGTCCCAAACCAGTGCCTTTGCCCACGGGTTTGGTGGTGAAGAACGGATCGAATAGTTTAGAGCGAATGAGTTCCGGGATACCGACTCCATTATCGGCAATGCTAATCGCGATCGAGTTAGCACTACCGATCGAGGTGCTGATGGTAATGGTAGGTTGTTGGTTATCCCTGACACCTGATGTCTGCAAGGCATCGATCGCATTACTGAGGATATTCATGAATACCTGGTTGAGTTGACTGGGGTGGCATTCGACCTCCGGTAATTCCCCGTAGTTTTTGATGACTTGGATGGCAGGAAAATCGGGTCTGGCTTTCAGACGGTGTTGCAAAATCAACAGAGTGCTGTCGATACCTGCATGGATATCAACGGGTTTGCAGTCCGCTTCATCGAGGCGGGAGAAGGTGCGCAGGGAGAGCACCAGTTGGCGAATCCGATCGCTCCCCATTTTAATCGAACCCAGCATCTTCCACAAATCCTCTTGCAAAAATTCCAGCTCCAGGTATTCTGCCCGCTCTCGGATTTCTGCTACCGGATTGGGATAGTGCTTCTGGTACAGTTGCACCAAGTCCAGCAGCTCCTGAGTGTATTCTTTGACATAGTTCAGGTTGCCTTGAATGAAATTCACTGGGTTGTTGATTTCGTGTGCCACTCCCGCCACCAATTGGGCTAGGGCAGACATTTTTTCACCTTGCACTAGATGCACTTGGGCTTGCTTGAAACTTTCTAAGGCCTGGTTGAGTTCGTTGGTGCGCTGTTCCATGATCCGGGTGGCATTCCGCAGTTGGAGATGCACCCGAATCCGTGCCAAGACTTCTTCATGCTGAATCGGCTTGGTGATGTAGTCTACAGCACCCAGGCTCAGCCCTTTGACCTGATCCACCGAGTCGGAGAGGGCGGTCATGAAAATAACTGGAATATCGCGAGTGGCCGGATTAGCTTTGAGCCGCTGACAGGTTTCAAAGCCATCGATCCCTGGCATCATCACATCCAGCAAAATCAAATTGGGCTCAGACGATTGCACTCGTTGCAGGGCAGTTTCACCATTTTTGGCGATCGCCACCCGGTAGCCCTGTTCGCTCAACACATCAAACAATACTTGCAGATTGGTTGGGGTATCATCTACTACTAAGATCGTGTTTTCTTGAGAGATAGAATAGACTGACATTAGCAAACTCCTAAATATATTTAAGGGATGAATGGTTCATGGTGGATCGATATTAAGTGGCTAAACCCGTGGCTCGATTAGATGCAGAATGGCTTCCTCATCAAACTGTTGACTCAGTTCTAGAACTCGGTTCGCAAAGGCAATATATTCCGGCGCTAATTGCTTCAAGCGATAGGCTTCCTGCTGGATATCGGTCATAAAACCACCCTGAGCCGCAGCATAAAGGGTTGCCAGTTCTGCCGCAGGGGGTATTATTATGCTAACCTCATCGGCGTTGCTGACAGCGGGTTGAGTCGCCTCTGTTTCGGTTTCGTAAATCCACTGCAATTCTAGATATCGCTGCAATTCGGCAAGCAACCCAGTAAACTCGATCGGTTTAGGGAAAAAGCTATTGCACCCTGCATCCAGACTTTCCTGTATATCCACCTGAGACAGAGTAGCAGGGGAGGCAATGATCGGAGTTTGGGCAAAGTCTGGCAATTGTCGCAGGCGACGGGTCATTTCTAAGCCATCCATAATCGCCATATGTACATCGGTAATAATCAAGTCGGGTCGCGTCTGGATAGTGGTATCAAAACCTGCCTGCCCATTATCAGCTTCTGTCAGCTTGAAGCCAAGCGGTTCCAACATATTCACTGCCACCAGACGGTTTTCTTCGCGATCGTCAATGACCAGAATTTTGCGTCGTTCGCCCTGATAGCCAATAACCTTGTGGTTGGCGATCGCATTTTGTGTTGTCCAATCCGATGCTGGAAGCAAGTCGATCTCAAACCAGAAACTGCTGCCCTGACCCATTACACTCTCGACGTGAATTTCGCTGTCCATCTTCTGGATGATTTGTTGACCGATGGCAAGTCCTAGTCCAGTGCCTTCGATGTTGCGATCGCGTTTCCCGGCCTGCTCAAAGGGTAAGAAAATCGTGGATAGTTTTTCTGGGGCAATGCCAATGCCAGTGTCTTTAATTTGGAAGCGAATTCTTGAAAGTTTTGAGTTTTGAGTTTTGAGTTCTGAATTTGAGTCTTCTGACTCCACCGCTTCTACCCGAAACGTGACGGTGCCAAAATCGGTAAATTTGACCGCATTGCTGAGCAGGTTGAGCAACACTTGCCGCAGGCGTTTGTCGTCAGCATGGACGGCAGTGGGCAGGTTGCTCGCGGGCTGGTAATGAAACTCTACGCCTTTTTGCACTGCCTTGACGCGGCAAATATCCACAGTAGAAGAGAGGAAGTTAGCCAGATGGAAATCTTGGGGATAGAGTTCCATCTTTTGCACTTCCAGCTTGGACAGATCCAGAATGTCGTTGATCAGGGTGAGTAAATGGGAACCGCATTGATAAATCACCCCCAATCCTTTCATCTGTTTGGCAGTGGTGGCGGGGTCGCGCTGGAGGATTTGGGTATAGCCGAGGATGCCGTTGAGGGGGGTGCGGAGTTCGTGGTTCATGTTGGCAAGAAATTCGCTCTTGGTGCGGTTGGCAACTTCGGCAGCTTCTTTTGCCCGCAATATTTGTAGTTCTGTGGACTTGCGATCGCTAATATCGCGGGACACAACAACTCCCCCTTTCAATGCACCACTGGCATCTTTGAGCGGTCTGCTACTAGCTGTCACCCAGAAACCCTCTGGGGCATGGCGATGACGGCTAAAAATTTCCATATCGTCTACCTGCTCACCCCGTAAACTCCGCACTAAGGGAATTTGCTCTGTTGGGAGCAGAGTTACCCCATCGGCATGAAACAGTCCATATTGCTCCGACCATTCTTCCGGCTGGCTGTCGGGTATTTTGCCAAACATCTGCTCGGCAGCGGGGTTAAACACCAGGAATCGACCGTTTTCATCGACAACGGCCACGCCATCGCTCATGCTGTTGAGGATTAGTTGCAACAGGCTAGTCTGGTTTTGAAACGTCTGGTTACTTTGCTGAAGGTCGGTTTCGGCTTGATTCCGCTTCAGGATTTCATTGCAAATCAGGCGATAAGTCCACAGAATAATTCCTAGGTTGAGGGCGATGCCCACCAGAAATGCCATCATTGCCAGAAGAGTTGTGTGGGTGGCAGCTTGCTGTTTCTGCCGCCACGCCACGGTTTCCATCGCTTCGATCTGCTGGGTCAGCAACGTAATCTCGTCGAGCAGTCGTGGGGGGGTGCGATCGATCGCCCCCGCCAGCCCTTTGGTGTCCCGGAGTTCCACGCCCTGCCGCAGTTCCTCCAGGCGACGCAGGATATATTCTTCCAGGCGCTTGGCAACTGCCTGTTGGCGGGGATCGTTCTCTAGCAAGGTTTGCAATTGTCGCAATTCTTGATCGACATTGATCGTCCGAATCCCAAATTTGCTGAAGTCATTTTTGTTTTGGGTGAGCAGGTATTGCCGCTGCATCTTTTCAGCATCTTGAAATGCACTGGTCAACGCTTTCAAACTATTGAGCGCTTTCAGATGTTCGGCGATCTGGCGGTTAGTTTCTAAGGTGCGGTTAGCGCTCCAAAATGCGATTCCACTCACTGCTAATGCCAAGAAAGTGGCTGCTCCCAGGCCCCCGGCAACGGTTTTGAGAAAGTTAGATTGTTGTTTCATCGAAAATTGTGGGTGGAAACCCCGTGCTTCTAGCACGGCTTTACATTAGAACCTACATATCTCACGGAATAATTGCTATAATGTGAGACATGACACAGAGAGCCTTTAAGTACCGCTTCTATCCCACGCCTGAGCAAGAAACCTTGCTCAGACGCACGATGGGCTGTACTCGTTTGGTCTACAATCGCGCCCTTGCTGTGAGAACACAGGCTTGGTACGACGAGAAAAAACGAGTCGGTTACAGCGATACTTCGGCATTGTTGACTGAATGGAAAAAGCAAGATGACTTGCAATTTCTGAATGAGGTTAGCTGTGTACCATTGCAGCAAGGATTGAGACATCTTCAGAAAGCGTTCTCGAATTTCTTTGAGGGACGGGCGAAATATCCAACCTTCAAGAAGAAACGAAACGGCCAGAGTGCAGAGTTTACCAAGTCTGCATTCAAGTTCAGAAACGGGCAAGTGTTCCTTGCCAAGAGTTCTGAGCCGTTGCCGATTCGCTGGAGTCGAGAATTGCCCAAAGGCGCAACACCAACAACTATCACGGTGAAGCTCTCGCCTGCTGGAAGATGGACAGTTTCTTTGCTGGTGGATGTTGAGATGGAACCATTGCTTCCATGCTCCAACGAGATTGGGGTTGATTTGGGTGTCACAAGTCTGGTTGCTTTGAGTGACGGTGAAAAGATTGCCAATCCCAAAGGTTTTAATGCAAAACGCCACAAACTGAAGAAAGCTCAAAAGGCATTGAGTCGAAAGCAGAAAGGGTCGAACAATCGCCACAAAGCACGGCTCAAAGTTGCAAAGGTGCATCAAGAAATTGCTGATGCCAGAAAGGATTTTCTTCACAAGCTGACGATTCGATTGGTACGTGAAAATCAAACGATTGCCGTCGAAGATTTGGCTGTGAAGAATATGGTCAAGAACCGGAAGCTTGCTCTTTCTATCACTGACGCAAGTTGGGGTGAGTTGGTCAGGCAGCTTGAATACAAGTGTGACTGGTACGGTCGCACGTTGGTCAAGATTGACCGATGGTTTCCGAGTTCTAAGCGATGCGGCAAGTGTGGTCACATCGTTGAAAAACTGCCGTTGAATATTCGTGAATGGGACTGCCCGAATTGTGGCGCACACCATGACCGAGATATCAACGCCGCACAAAATATTCTTGCCGCAGGGCTTGCGGTGAAAGTCTGTGGAGCGAACGTAAGACCGGATAGGCATAAGTCTGATGGCAGTTGCAATGAAGCAGAAAGATCTAAGAAGTGATTCTTGGAATCACCGTGGCGTAAGCCCGGTGAGGATGTCAACATGTCTGTCTCGTGCTTAGTTTCGTCGATCTAAGACCGCAGAGGGCGGAGTCCAAATTTTTGAAATACTGCCATTGCCCGATCGCTACTTAAAAAGTCCAGATACGCCTGCATTTCCTGGAGATGGGGAGAGGTTTTAACCACAGCGGCACCGGCGCGAATTGGCTCATAGAGGTCGGGCGATACGGTGGCTAATACCTTGACCTTGCCAAAGGCTTTGGCTTCTGGCAGAAAGGTAATGCCCACCTCTGCCTCTCCCTGCTCGACGGTTCGTAAGATTTCCCGCACATCCACCTTTGCCCAGACTGCCTTGGACTCCACTGCCTGAAGGATGCCTAACCGACTCAGAATGGGGTGGGTATATTTGCCAACCGTCAGGTCTTTGTTGCCCATTGCCACCGTTTTGAGGCGATCGCTCGCTAACTCGTGCAAATCAGTCAGTTGCACCGCAGAATCAGCCGCAGCAATCACCACAATGTCGGTGGTCACTAACTCCCGACGGCTTTCGGGCAGAATCAGCCCCTGGGCTTGCAACACATCCAGCGGTCTAATATCGGCTAACAAAACCCCATCAAAAGGTTCCCCCTGCTCAATGGCTGCCCGGATTAAGGCAGTTCCGGCAAATGTCGGATTCAACCAGATATTGGGGTGTTCCTGCTGATAGAGTCGATCGATTTCCTCCACGGCAGTGCGAACCATGCCTGACGCAGCCAAATTGAGCGTGACCGCCTGGATTTGGGGTGGGGTGGAGCAACTGCCCAGCCAGAGGGTGAGCGTCAAGGAGAGAAAGCACAATGTCAGCCATCGGAGGAGTTTCATATCAGGTTTCCTGAGATTTCAGTTTCTAAGACCTGGATGGGGCTGTAAATTTCGGAACAGTCACTACAGCGACTCTCGGTTGTCTCTAATATAAAGTCTGTAATATAATTTCCTGCCCATTCATCCGAATCGTTTAATCATCTCGTTCTGAAGTACCTGTAAACTCACATCTTGCACCATTCTCGCTTCACAGGCTTTCGGGCCTGTGAAGCGAAGAGGGAATTTTCTCGCTTCACAGGCCCGAAAGCCTGTTCATAAAAAGCTTATTGAGAATGGTGCCAAATCTCAGTGTCAACCTATTTCGGATAGTCGATCGCATAACCGATTACCGAAAAGCCTAATTCCACTAAAGGAATCGATTGAAATCCTGAACTTGCACCTAAATCAACGGCTCATCCTCGCAGTAGTGAGTCGATCGCAAATTGACAAAAAAGATCGTGATTTCGCTCGATCGCTGCTTCAGGATTTCCTGACATCCAACTGTAAATCCCAGCCAGTTGCTGGTTATAGTGGTTTTGTGCCGTGTTCGCGATCGTGCTAAGTTTAATTACTTATTTAAAAGAAGCAAAATTATTCAACCGATGGAAAATAAACCACCTTTACCGCCTTTCACCCTGGAAACTGCTAAAACTAAAGTTCAAGCCACAGAAGATGCCTGGAATACCCGCGATGATCCAAAACGAGTAGCTTTAGCTTACACGGAAGATTCACCGTGCCGTAACCCTGCCTAATTTTTCAGGAAGGTAACAAATCAAGGCTTTCTTAAAACGAAAGTGGGCAAAAGAACTAGACTACTGTTTGAAAAATGAATTGTGGAGTTTTACAAAGAAGCAGATTTCTGTGCGCTTTGAATAGCAGTGGTAGGATGGTCAGAGTGCGGATTTGTTCCTTGAAATAATCTCAGAATATCGAAGGAAAAGGGAAGAGGGAAGAATAGAAATCCTCCCACTCTCCCACTCTACTGCCTTGTTTTCGATAGCGATCGGGAGGAGCGCACTTGTATATCATTCATATCTAACCGGATGTGATATAATTCATGCTTGGCGATCGCTGTTAATAACTTTTGTAAGTCGCTGTTCAAGCTTGCCTACTTGTTGATAGTACCCAATGTAACAATCTCTGCTTAAAGCTTGTCGTAAACTGATGCGTATATGAAAAATTACTATTGATTATTTGGCCAAACTATAACTGAAAAAAGCTGCAACATGGTTCAGACATTCGCGGTATCGCCCTCGAAGGTGTTCTAGACGAACAGGTTAACCCCACCCCGAAATGGCGACAATTTAGGGGCAAGCCTTTGTGAGTGGGCTGGTGCAAAAAGTCAATAAATCAGTCGCAGAATTAACGATCGCGATCGTTAATTCTGCCGCCTATCCGTGCCAATCTTAATGCAGGCAGTCATAGCGGGTATCACCTCAGTCGGCAGCCCAGGCTACGACTTTGAAATGGCTTCAACTCCCGCCAAAAGTTTGAGCATACATGAACAATTTTTAGAGGAGGCACAGTATGGCTCAAATACTGTGCTTGCTGCGTAAGTCCTGAATATTGCTATTTCCTTGCCGGAGCATTGGATCTGGGGTCTAAAGCGTCTCGCAGCCCGTCGCCCAAAAGGTTGAAACCCAGAACAGTCAAGGTAATCAGCAAACCTGGAAACACGATCGTCCAAGGAGACGAAAGAGCGTATCCGCCCTTAAAAGCATCAGAAAGCATCGTCCCCAACTCAGGGGCGGGTGGCTGTGCGCCCAAACCCAAAAAACCCAAACCGGCAGCTTCTAGTGTCGCCGTACCAGTCGAAAGAGTTGCTTGTACAACTAGAGGCGCGAGACTTCCCGGCAAAATGTGGCGAAAAATAATCCGCAAGTCGCTGCCGCCCAAGGCCTTGACAGCCAAAACAAATTCTTGTTCCCGCAGAGACAGCACCATACTGCGAGTTAAGCGAATGTAAATCGGAATTTGCACGAGGCTGACAGCGATAATTACGCTTTGCAGGCTGGGCCCGGTGACGGTAACAACCCCGATCGCCAGTAAAATCGAAGGAAAAGCTAACAAAATATCCGCCAAAGTGCCGATCGCAATTTCCAGCAAACCCCGAAAATACCCGGCCACCAGCCCCAAAAGCGCTCCCACAATTAAACCCGCACCCACAGAAACCAGGCTGACGAGTAAAGATATCCCCAATCCGTGCCACACCCGCACCAACAAATCTCGCCCCAAACCGTCGGTGCCAAACCAATGTTTAGCGCTAGGAGCCACCAAGCGCAACAAATAATCTCGATCGACCGCAGAATCGTAAGGGGAAAGTAGGGGGGCCAACAGTGCCGCGATCGTCAGCGCAACAGTCAAAATTAAGCCTATTTTCCCCGAAGTCGATCGCCAAAATCGTTGAAAAGCCTGTTGTGGAAATATTAAGTTTTTCTGCAATTTTAGATTTTCCATCTTTTGCTGTCACCAAAAAAACTCAGGACTTATTGCCAAACCTTTTAGGACTGAGATAACTGTGGTGCCCATAAACTGATTAATTCATTGACAAGGGCGAGCAATTCAGATACAGACTCATTGACTTCGGGCGCTTCAAATCCATGAATAAATCGGTTTCTTATGCTTAAAAGTAGCATTGCTCGATCGTACTCTTCTATTGAAAGTTCTCCTTGCGAATACATATGTTTGATGAGAGATACAGTGGGAAATCTTTCAATTGGAATAATAGCCTCCTCAGCTCGTCTACGCAGGAGTGCTTCAATTGTTCCCCAAAGTGATACAAACGCGCCTTCATTTTCTCCTAATAAAATTAGACGTTCACCCTGTGTTTTTCTAGTAAAAATTTGTTGCCAAGATAATAGATTTACTTCCTTGGAGTTGTCTTTCAGTAAAGCATCTTATTCAGTAATTAACAAGAAACGCCAGCCGGTATGTTCAGAAACTATTTCAGCAATTTCTTTCAACCTATCTATAGATATTTGCCTGCCAGAACCTTTGAATTCGATTATATAACCTTCGGCTTCGTTCCTTTTTGCAATCAAATTTGGGCGATATGTCCCCAAATCGAAAGGGATGTCTTCAGGTTCAGGGTCAACCAATACTGTATAGCCTGCTTGTCGGTATTTTTCGGCAATTTTAGATACTGATTTGTCGTGTATTAATTTAGCGGTCATAGATAACTTTCCAGCGCTTTTGCTTGACGTATTCTAACGTAAACGCACTCACTATCACAAGCATCCGGATTCATCTGCGGGAGCGATCTAAAATCTAAAATAGAATGTACCCAGCATTTGCTATTTACCAAATACTTGATAAGTCGAGAATAAAAGCCGGTAAAATAGATTCACCGCTGAGGGTGGAAGGGTTATCTAAACATTCTACTTCGGTATGGGGTCGGTAAATATAAACTTGGCGGTTTTTTCGATCGATTAACCAACCCAGAGAGACACCGTTATCAATATATTCTTGCAGCTTGTCTTTCAGAGATTGTAGGTTATCGCTAGGAGAACGCAATTCTACAACAAAATCAGGAGCAATTGGGGCAAATTTTTGCTGTTCTTCGGCGGTTAAGCTGTTCCATTTTTCCAATTTTACCCAAGCAGCATCAGAGGATTTAATCGCGCCGTTAGGGAGGGTAAATCCGGCGGAGGAGTCAAAACCGATACCTGTTCCGTTTTGTCTTGTCCAGATTCCTAGTTGGACAATTAAATCAAAGTTACGGTTTCCGGTTTCTGAACCTGTGGGCGACATAATGGTAATTTCTCCCGTGGCGGTGCGATCGATACGATAGTGTTGGTTTTGTTGGCAGAAAGCAAAAAATTGCTCGTCTGTCATGTCAATAGCCGGAGATACTTGCAACACTAACGGGGTAATTTCTTGTTGCGAGATGGTTTGAGTCATGGTAAGGAGAAGAGCGTTTTGTACGTTTGGGTTTTGCTGCTATTATATTTCCGAATAAATTAACATCTAAGGAATTGCCAAATAATTTATTAGGCGGTTGATAATTCGGAGCGCTTGGTAATAAATCTGATGGTGGTTGTGGGAACATCGATGGCGATTCCGGCATACATAAAAGTCGGTGCAAATTCTCGGCGTGTCATTGGCATTCTTGCCACGATTGCTCTATTGTACCTGCTAATTGCCAAGGCAGAAATCTAAAGACCCTTTAAGATATAGAGAACAAGATCAATTTAAAAGCACAATGACATCAACCTTACTCAAAACCTCAGCTCGATCGCCCCTCAACGCCCCAACAGTCCGCCATTTCCCCAACGGTCTGACAGTTATAGCCGAACACTTGCCGGTCGATGCTGTTAACCTCAGCGTGTGGATAAATTTAGGCTCAGCCGTCGAACCCGACGACATCAACGGCATGGCTCACTTTTTAGAACACATGATTTTTAAGGGAACTCCCAGCATTCCCAGCGGAGAATTTGAGCGCGCGATCGAGCAGCGCGGCGCTGTCACCAATGCTGCCACCAGCCAAGATTACACTAACTACTACATCACCACAGCCCCTAAAGATTTTGCCGAACTAGCTCCCCTGCAAGTCGATGTCTTGCTGAATGCCAGCATTCCCGACGACGCCTTCGATCGAGAACGGCTGGTAGTCTTAGAAGAAATTAGACGATCGGAAGACAATCCCCGCCGCCGTACCTATCAGCGATCGATGGAATTAGCATTTGAAGTCCTGCCCTACAAGCGACCGGTACTCGGCCCGACTGCGGTAATCGAACAGTTGACAGCGCAACAAATGCGGGATTTCCACAGCAGCAGATATCACCCAGGGGCCATGACAGCCGTAGCTGTAGGCAATTTGCCAGTCGATCGACTAATAGAAATTGTCGCAGACAGTTTTGCAGCAAAAAGCACAGCACAAAACAACAAAATAGATTTGCCTGCTGTCAGCAACTTTCACCCAGAATCCCAAATCCTGAACTACGGGCAAGAATCGCCGTTTACAGAAACAGTCCGCCGCGAATTTGTAGACTCTGCCCTTCAGCAAGCGCGACTGATCGTGATGTGGCGCGTGCCAGGTTTCATGGAAATGTCCGAAACTTATGCCCTGGACGTTTTGGCGACAATATTGGGTCACGGTCGCACAACTCGCTTGGTTCATGATTTGCGCGAAGAAAAAGGGCTAGTGTCGTCAATTTCGGTCAGCAACATGACTCAGCGACTCGGCGGCGTATTCTCAATTTCCGCTCAACTACCGACAGAAAACTTGGCAGCAGTGGAAGCTGCCATCGTCCAACACATCCGCACTCTCCAAACCGAACTGGTGACAGATGCCGAAATTTCCCGCATCCGCACGCAAGTAGCAAATCGGTTTATCTTTGGTAACGAAACTCCGAGCGATCGAGCAAGTTTGTACGGTTACTATCAGTCGATGGTAGGAGATATCGCTCCCGCCCTCAACTATGCCGCCTGCATCCAAGCTCAGACTGCCGAGGATCTCCGAGAAGCCGCCGTCAAATATCTGTCTCCCGACGCAATGGGTGTTGTGGTAATTCGCCCGGACGAAGCATAAACTGGGTCGATCGCCTCAACAGGGCAATTCTGCCATCGCTCTGCTTTTGAGGCATCCAACCGCATTCGGCATTCGGCAGAAAGAATGCCAACGGGCACGAGGGATTTTTAGTCAATAGTGCGTGAAATTCGATCTGCCCTCGCCTTGAAGGTTTTGTATCAAATAATTAATATGAAGCCTTTAAGGTACGGGCGATCGGCAAAATTACCGTAATTTTATGAGACGATAAACTGGGAATTTTTGACGAGCAAGCAATTTAGTCTAGGGAAACCGGGTTTATCGGCGATCTAAAATTTAAAATCTAAAATTTAAAATCTAAAATCTAAAATCGAGTGATCGGCAAAATTACCGTAATTTTATGAGACGATAAACTGGGAATTATTGAGGAGCAAGCAATTTAGTCTAGGGAAACCAGATTGATCGGCGATCGTAATTCTAAAATCTAAAATCTAAAATCTAAAATCTAAAATCGATTGACAGGGGCACGCAAGCATGAAATTACAAAACTTTCTCAACTCAAAAATTAGGTACGATGCCAAAGCAATCGCTGCAGACGACGAACTCAGTGGCCAAATTCAAAGCCGCCTCATTGATTTGGGTTTACTCAAACCTCCCGTAGACGGAATTTTTGGCCCTCTCTCTACCGCCACCCTCCACCGATTTCAAACTCTGATGAAGTGCGGCGAAGCGGGTTTTTTGGGAGCAGTCACAGCCAAAAAGCTGATCGAAACCAAACCAGAGGAGATTCCCACACATCCCCTGATCCTGAAAACTCTCAGAGACACCATTTTTAAATCAAAACCGCTGGCGTCTTCTCAACTTCAGGACTTGGAAAAACAAGTAATACCAGCCGGAAAAGAGTTTGAGATCCTGGCTTTTGCTCCGGCTCGCGGTCACATCAGAGTTGCTCTCCGCAACGAGTCTTTCAAAGATTCAGGGATTTGGTATGTTTTCGGAGCACACGCTCAAATTACTCAAGACGAGGTTCTGTTTTATCCCAAACCGAATCCCCCAACTGTCAGGCTTGGCATTCCTTATCGATCGCAAATGGATAACTTGAACAATCCTACAGGTTCTTGCAATGTAACTTCATTAGCGATGTGTCTGGACTTTTTGAAGGTGCCACAGCGCCAAAAAACCGGGCAATATGAAGACGAACTCTATGAATATGCGATCGCCAAAGGTTACAGTCGCTGGGACCCCTACGATTTAGCAAAGATTGTTAGAGATTACGGCGCTCAAGATTTCTTTACCGAGAATGCAACTGTTGATGACGTTCAAGATTGGCTAGCCAGCGGAAATCCCGCTGTCATCCACGGGTACTTCACGTCTTTCGGTCATATTGTAGTTGTCGCAGGCTACGACAGCGAGGGATTCTTCGTTCACGATCCCTATGGCGAGTGGTTCCGAAGTGGCTACGATACAAGTGTCAGCGGTGCTTACTTGCACTATCCCTATCGCTTAATCCGCAGCCTCTGTATACCTGACGGGAATTTTTGGGTTCATTTTATCTCGAAGTAATTGGTAATTGGAAATTGGGAATTGGGAACTGGGAATTGGAAATTGGCCTTGTGACTACTGACTAATGATACTAAATCCGGGTTCATTAACTTCTTGATCGCTAAGCGGTTGAAACCGCTACCAACGCGAGCACACAAACGAAGTCCGGGCAACGCGAGACTAAGAGATAAAGGGAGTATTTAACCCTGATTTGATATCACAACAGTCAACAGTCAACTGTCAACTGTCAACTAACTATTAATTTTCATACTCAAATCCAGCCAAGTCGATCGCGTAATCGGAGCACTGGTAGAAATATAGTCAACTCCGGTTTCCGCTACGCTTCTAATTGTTTCTAAAGTAACATTGCCAGAAGCTTCAATTTTTACCAGATCGCTCTTTTCGCGAATTATTTGTACAGCCTGTCGCATCAAATCAAAGGACATATTATCTAACATGATAATATCCGCTTTGTGCTGCAAAGCTGCTTCTACTTCAGCGAGAGTTTCGGTTTCGACTTCGATTGTCAGCGGATAGGGGATAGAATTGCGAATTAGGGCGATCGCCTCTGCAATTCCCCCAGCCGCGGCAATGTGATTGTCTTTAATCATCACCGCGTCATCTAATCCCATCCGGTGATTGCAAGCACCGCCGACTTGAGTTGCGTATTTTTCCAACAATCTCAATCCGGGCGTTGTCTTGCGGGTATCTACCAATTGCACCGGCAAATCGGCAATTTTGTCAACATATTTCTGAGTTAAAGTAGCGATGCCGCTCAAACGCATTGCCAAGTTTAATGCTACTCTTTCTCCGGTTAGCAGCGCATCGAAATTGCCGGAAATCTCGGCAATTACTTCTCCTTTTTCGCACAGTTTCCCTTCCGGTACTTGGGGGATGAAACGGAGGCTGCTGTCTAAAAGTTTAAATGTGCGATCGGCAATTGGCAATCCGGCAATGACTCCAGCTTCTTTGACAATCCATTTAGCAGTACCCTGGATGCTGTTTGCGGTAAATAAGGCCGATGTTGTGCGATCGCCCCTACCGATATCTTCTAGTAGCCAGTTGTGCAATAGGGAGTCTAAAACTATCCAAGGCGGTAATATTGCTTTCATTTTTTCTTTGTTGTTATATCCAGTTGAGTTGCGGGAAAAAGTCGCTAATTGATATCTACTAGGAACAATAGTCGATCGGGTAATTTTAGGCAACTTGCAAAACAATCTTGCCGCGCTTGTACCCCTGCTGGCTTAATTACTGTTCTTGATGAGCTTGCCGTTCTTTAGTGGCTGCGGCGGGTATCCTGTTGACGACGTTGGGTGTCCGTGATTTGATGGGTATGGATGGGTTTATTTTGGTCGCAAAGGCGCACAGAAATAGCTAGAGAAGGTTATATGGTCCAGAGTTTAGGACAACGGTTATCCAGTCTCAGAGTTGGGCAAAAGATCGGTTTAGGATACACCCTTGCTCTCAGCATTGCTGTGTGTGGAACAATTGCTGGTTTTGGAGTTGGGCGTTACTATCAAAAACAGGCTGAAGAGCAAGAAGAACACGTACGCAACGAAGTGGAACTTCTACAGCGGCTACAATCTGGTGTTCTCCAAACCCGAACCCACCAACAACAACTGATCCCTCTAGCGCAATATCCAGAAAGATTTCAGGCTGAATATGCTGACTTGCTGAAGCATAAAACTGAAATTCAAGCAATTTGGGCTGAACTTAAGAGATTTGTGGCAAAGCCTTCGACCCTAAAATATCATATACATCAAGCAACAATTCCAGCCTTATTACAAACCTATGACCGTGTGCCACAACGCTACTCACAGGAATTAGAACACCGAGTTGAACGAATCCGTAATCTGAATCTCGCATTACCCACTGATATTAAGCAAGCCCAAGCGCTAATGTTGGAATTTACCAATAGCGATCTGGTACTTGAATTTGACGGTATCTCGGATGATCTGGTGGGTTTAATTGACCGAGCTTACCAAGAACTTGAAGAAGCAGAAAGCGAGCAACAACAAGCGAACGCAGTTTCAGAGAAAATTGTGGCTGCGACCATTGGATTGTCTGTTGCGATCGCCATTATTTTGGCAATTTTGACCAGCCGAGCAATTGCCCAACCCATTCAAGCTCTGACCAGCGTTGCCCGACGAACTACTGAAGAATCTAATTTTGAGTTACAAGCGACTATTGAGCAAGATGATGAAATTGGAACGCTTGCCAATGCCTTTAACCAATTAATTCGCGCTGTTAAACAACTGTTACAGCAACAGAAAATAGCCAACGAACAACTGGAAAACTACAGCCAAATGCTGGAATCTAAAGTTGAGGAAAGAACCCAAGAACTCAGTGACAAAAATACGCAATTACAACAACTCTTAGAGGAACTGCAACGGACTCAGGTTCAGATGGTGCACAGCGAAAAGATGTCTGCTTTGGGGCAAATGGTGGCAGGGGTGGCACACGAAATCAACAATCCAGTCAACTTCATCCACGGCAACCTGACTCATGTGCAGGAATACGCCCACAATTTATTAGGTTTTGTGCAACTCTACCAGAAGCACTATCCCGATCCAGCACCCGAAATCCAAGCTGAGGCCCAAGAGCTTGATATGGAGTTTATCCAAGTCGATCTACCTAAAGTTCTCGACTCTATGAAAGTCGGCACGGATCGCATTTGCCAGATTGTTTTGTCACTCCGCAACTTCTCACGAATAGATGAAGCTGACTTCAAAGCCGTTGATATTCATGAGGGCATTGATAGTACATTGTTGATTTTGCAACATCGCTTGAAAGATAGACCAGAGCGCCCAGCTATTCAAGTAATTCGTGATTATGGTAATCTACCGCTAATAGAATGCTATCCTGGTCAAATCAATCAGGCGTTTATGAACATCCTGGCAAATGCCATTGATGCGCTGGAAGAAGCCAACGTCAAACGAACCTATCAGGAGATCAAGGAAAATCCCAGCCAGATTATCATTCGGACTTCCATAATTGATTCAAAGTGGATCAAAATTGGAATTTCTGATAATGGAATGGGAATGTCTGAATCTGTTCATAAACGCATATTCGATCCATTCTTCACCACAAAATCTGTCGGTAAGGGAACGGGAATGGGGATGCCAATTAGCTATCAGATTGTCACTGAGAAACATGGCGGGAAGTTAGATTGTTTCTCAATACCTGGCGAGGGAACAGAGTTGATCGTTCAAATCCCTTTCCAACAGCAAACTGTTACTCCCGATCAATCGGAGGTTGAAACCGCGTCTACACAAACGAAGTCCGCTTTCGCGGACTAAGAAATAAGTCTGATTTGGGATGATATCTACTAGGAAGAATAGTCGATCGGGTAATTTTAGGCAAGTTGCAAAATGATGGTGGTATCAGTGCGATCGGGCGCGAACGGGATTTAGGGCGATCGGGCGCGAGCGGGGGCGATCGTACTACATAATGGGATATTCTCTTGCTGACATTGGGTGTTGGTGCTTTAATGGAGTATATGGGTTGCGATCGCGAGAAGAAACCATGATACAGCCAGTCATTTTAGAAAAATTAGCAGAACTCCCTGAGTCTCTTCAGACAGAAGTGCTTCATTATATTGAGTTTTTGATCGAAAAGCAGGCTAAAAACTCAACCCAAGAAAAGCCGACAAAGAAGCGTCGAGTTGCCGGAACAATGAAAGGAATGTTTGTTTTACCGCTACCTGATGACTTTGATGAGCCGCTTGAGGATATGAAGGAATACATGGAATGAATAGATTACTATTAGATACTCATGCTTTGATCTGGTTTGTATCCAATGATCCAAATCTGCCAGTGTCAACTAGAGACAAGATTGAATCTGCCGACGATGTTTTCTTGAGCATTGCAAGTCTTTGGGAGATGGCAATAAAGCTCAATATTGGAAAACTCCCCTTACAGGGCAATTTTGAAGACATTGAACCTCAACTCATTGCTGCAGGTATAACGATTCTTCCTCTTACATTTGCCGATACTGTTCAATTCCGTTATTTACCCCTGCATCATCGAGATCCTTTCGATCGCATTCTGGTAGCACAGGCGATTAATCATTCCCTTTTTTTGGTTAGTCGCGATGTGGCTTTTGATGCCTATGACGTTCAGCGGGTATGGTCATAGGTGTGGCAGGTATTCTGTTGCTGACATTGGGTATTTGTGCTTTAATGGACTAGATGAGTATGGATTAATAGTTAGACCTTTGAGCTGGGGGCTTAGTTACAGCGGTTCCCGCTGTTATGAGGTACAGTAGCAACAATTAGCAAACCAATTTCTCAAATGTTGAGGATTCATTAAGTTAAGAGCAACTGCAATTATTAGATCAATCATAGACGTGCTAGTTGGAGCGAACCTCCGTAAAAAAGATTTGAGTTGCGACCACCAGAGTTCAATGGGGTTAAAATCTGGAGAGTATGGGGATAAACAAATAACACTCGCACCTACATCTGTAATCATTGGCAAAATTGATGCTAGTTTATGGGCAGGTAAATTATCCATCACTACTACAGCTCCTGCCCATAATTGAGGGCATAAAAACTTCTCAATAAATACGGCAAATGCCTGTCCATCCATTGAATCATTCATGGTCATTAAAGCCAGCACTTTGTTTATACTAATTGCGCCAATGGCTGTAACTTTAGCCCCTCGATAAAATGGTTTTAGTTCAGTTACTCTTGTTCCCGGCTGTGAACGGGCATGAGTTCTGCTCAAACCCAGTAGAATCCCGGTTTCATCCAAAAATACGAGGTTTTTTGGCTCGATATGTTTAATTTTTTCCCAATACTCCACTCTCAATTTTTGGACTCTTTCTGTTGCGGCTTGGCGACTGTACCATGTTTTTTTTTTACGATGTAGCCCTAATTTTTGTAAACAGCGACACATTGCTGTCCGACTCACCCAATTTCCGGTTTTAATAGCAAATAATTCACATAATTCTACCAAGGTGGCATCTGGATGCTCTGCTACCAGTGCTTTGACTTCTACTTCTGCATTGGTCAGAGGGAGTATGTCACTTTTGTAGTGAGTAATTATACTCATGCAGCTTGTCTCTGATTTCCAATTAACCCGTTCAAGTAAGCACAACGATGAGCTAATACTTGTCCCACATGTTCTGA